>JAYTBL010000383.1:0-1651 GCA_043736975.1 Polyangiaceae bacterium | reverse complement strand
AGCTCCGCCAAGCGAGCGTGAGCGTATCGGAGGTTCACCAGCTACCTGGAGTCGTTCTTCTTCTCGTCCTTGCTCTCGTGACTGTTGTCGAACGCGATCCCCTTCTTCGTCGCTTCGATCGCTTCCTTCGTCGCCTGGATCGCCTTGACGCGATGGCCGCCCTTGTCGGGGTTCGCCGCCTCGAGACTGAGCTTCGCGGACTCGAGCGCGGCCAGCGCGGCCTGCATCTTCGGCTGCGGGTCGGCATAGGCGGGCGCGATCGACGTGTAGGCCACGAAGGAGCCGAGCGCAGCGGTCAGCACGAGGGTCGAGGTCTTCCAGAAGTTCATGGGTGCGTTTGCCTTTCGGTTGGTGCCGACGCCATCGCCGACCGACGACACGTGAAGCAGGCACCGTGCCGCGCGGTTCGCCGCGCCGCGGAGCGCGCGGGTGGCAGAAACGTCGCAAAACCAGCAGAACCAGGAGCGCGCGCCCCGAAGCGCGCGGGACTGTCCCGGGACACGTCCCGGGCGCGTGACGCGTCGATGCGTCGGACAGGGGACGCCTGCTGCGAATCGTCGGGTTCGGCGCCGCGGGATGTCCGCGGTTCTGCCGCCACGACAATCATGGTGCGGTGATGCGCGTTCCGCGGTCGGTACGAATGGTGCGAGCGACACCCGCATGGTCGACCTCCTCGACCTGAAACAGAGCCGATCACGCGCAACGGAACGACCCACGGCGTCACCTACCGCTCCCTGCTCGACGGCATCTCGCACGAGGAGGTCTACTCGAATGGCGGCGATGCTCAGGCGCGCCAGGAGATGCTTGCCTGGAAGGCGCTGGGGCTGACCGTGAACGGGCGCCCCTTCTGGCTGGCCGTCGAGGACTACGTCGGCGCCTGCGCGGCGGCGAAGGCAGGGGCCGCGGCCGCGCTCCGCGCGCGCGCCACGAGCGACGGCCTCTCCTCGTACGTGACCGACGCCAGCGCGAAGCAGCAGAAGCCCTGCTGCTGGAGCGACTTCTGAGTCTGCGATTGAGCACGTCGCGCCGACGGCGTACGGTTCACGAAGGGGCGACACATCCGCGATGGTCCATGGGTTCCTCGAGGGTCATCGCGAGGCTGCGCGTCGCCAGCGGGAGCTGGTCGAGGAGCGCGGCGCGCGGCCCGCCCAGGCGGTGGCGGAATGTCTCGATGCGCTCACGGCCCTCGAGGAGGCAGGGCTCTGGCCTGGACCGCGCGATCCGGTTCACGAGCGCGAGGCGAGGACGCTCCGCGTGCGCTGGGCAAGACTGAAGCGCGGTTATCGCAGTGCCTCGCAGACCTGAAGGGAAGCTCGGCTCAGCTCTGGGGGCGCGTGAGGCGGACCACCACGGACATCGATGCGACCTTCCGTGCCGAGGGCGTCGACCTCGAGGCGCTCGTCCGCCGCTTCGCTCGCCACGGCATTCGACCGCGTGGCTCGTTCGAGCACGAAGCCCTTTCGGCGCCGATCACGATCGACTTCGCAGGCGTTCAGGCCCCCGCGGCGCGGCCCGAGGATCTGATCATCTACAAGCTCTTCGCTGGCAGACAGCAAGACTACAAGGACGCGGAGGCGCTCCTGCTCATGCACCGGAAGGACATCGACCTCGCCCGTGTCCGCAAGGTGCTAGAGCACCTTGCCGAGATGGC
>JAYTBL010000382.1:0-4442 GCA_043736975.1 Polyangiaceae bacterium | reverse complement strand
CCCTTCGACTCCGCGATGTACTCCTGGAGGATGATGTCCTGGCCCATCGCCCACAGCGTCTCCAGCAGTGACGTCACGGCCTGCGGCGTCTCCGCGATCATCGTGCCGATGCCCTGCGCGCCCTGCTGGAGCTTGACGATCGCGGGCGTGCCGCCGATGAAGTCGAGCGCTGCCTCGACCGAGTCGGGCGTGCGCGCACAGACCGTCTTCGGGACGTCGATGTCCTTCTTGGTGAGGAGCTGCATCGCGCGCAGCTTGTCCCGCGAGCGCGCGATGGCGATGGCGTTGTTGAGGACCGGGATCCCCATCATGTCGAACTGGCGCACCACCGCGAGGCCGTAGTTCGTGATCGAGGCGCCGATGCGCGGGAGCACGAGATCCACGGGTGGCAGCAGGCGGTCACCGACGAACATCGCGGGGCGGCCGCGCGAGATCACGATCTGGAAGTCGAGCGGGTCGGCGACGGTGACTTCGTGGCCGCGCGCGCGGGCGGCGAGCACCAGGCGGCTCGTCGAGTACAGGCCAGCATTGCGCGAGAGAACGAGCAGTCGCATCGAGGAGCACGCAGGGTAGGGACTTTCGACCCGGCCACAATGGCGCTGCGGCGATTCCGGTAAAATGCAATGAGTTTAGTATGTTAGGTCCGCCAGCTCGGCCTCGGCCACCACGAGCTTCGCGGTGCCGGGAGCCGAAACCAGCTTCGCCGCGGTGGTCACCGACCGCGCCGCGGTGGGCCGCGTGGTCTCGGTGCGCGTGAGCTGCGCGAGCTCGGCCGCGGACCGTGCTCCTCGGGTGCGCGGCCAGCAGGCAGCAACCAGGAGCAGCAGCACCGCCACCATTCGCAGGCTGAAGTGAGAGCGGGGTGACATCGCTCCCGGGTAGATGCATCGCGTGTGCCTCGGCCACGGTGACCGGGACACCGCCAAATTCCCCAGGAAACAGCGTCCGTGCCGGTGTCGCCGCGGCGACGGGTGTCTCCCGGCAGCCACGCCGCCACCGCGCGTCCGCACGCGCGATCAGGGCGAATCAGGTGACGCAGCGCTGGTGGCGCCGACCGCGTGAGGCCTGGACGCCATTCGCGCGGCTGGTACGTTGCTCTTCGCATGCGCCAGCCGTCGCCAGAATCTGACGATCTCGACCTCCCGCCGCTCGATGGAACGGACGAGGAAAACGAGGGTATCGTCGATCCTGACGAGGAGTTCGACGCCGACACCGCGAAGGATCTCGGTGACGCGCTCGACGACGAGACCGGCGAGGGCGACACCATCGATGAGCTCATCGTGGAGGGCGCCGAGGGCGGATGGCTGCTCGACTCCGAGGACTCGAAGGGGCTCGATGTCGGCGCCTTCGACATCTCGCTGGGGACCGAGGTGAAGCTGCTCGAGGACGACGAGCCCGATCTCCGCGCCCCGATCGACGAGGAGCTCGGCGGGGACGAGGAGACCGCGCACGGGGATGGCGGCGAGGAAGGGCCGCTCGCCGAGGACGAGGAGCTCCGCGAGGAGGATCTGCCGGCGCTCGACGCCGACGAGGACGGCGACGTGGACGATGCTTCGCTCTTCGAGGGCGCATCGATCGGCCTCGGCCTCGACGATGACGAGCTGCGCTGGGACGACCGCGCCTGGGCGCGCGTCGGTCAGACCCGCCTGGCGGGCGAGGATGCGGCGCCCGGCGACGACCCCGACGACAGCGGCCTGCTCGCGGTTCCCGGCGACGACCCGAAGCTCGCCGCGCGCGACGCCACCTGGCGCCGCCTGGAGGAGACCGGCCGCGTCACGGCCGCCGCGCTGGTCCCCGGTGACACGGTGGTGGTCGCGCTCGACGGCCCCGAGCGGCCTATGCTCGTGCGCATCCTCACCGACGGCGCGGCCCGCATCATCGCCGAGATCGAGAACGGCGCCGACGACGAGCAGGTGCTCTGTCGCGTCACGGGCGTCCGCTGGGACGCCTCCCGCGGCAGCCTGGTCGTGACCGGCACCTTCGGCGCGCAAGCCTTCCGGCCCGCCTGATGAGCGTCATCGTCCAGAAGTACGGCGGCTCCTCGGTCGCCGACGTCCAGAAGATCGGGATCGTCGCCGACCGCGTCGTGGCAGCCAAGCGCGAAGGGCACGACGTGGTCGTGGTGGTGAGCGCGATGGGCAAGACCACCGACGGGCTCATCGAGCTCGCCAAGCGCGCCGCCGAGGCCGAGGGCGCGGGGGCCGAGCCGCCGCGGCGCGAGCTCGACATGCTCGTCTCGACCGGCGAGCGCGTGACCATGGCGCTCCTCTCGATCGCCATCCACGCCCGCGGGCACGACGCGATCAGCTTCACCGGGAGCCAGTCGGGCATCCTCACCAATGACCGTCACTTCGATGCGCGGATCATCGAGGTGCGGCCGCACCGCATCCTCGACGAGCTCGCGCGCGGCCGCATCGTCATCGTCGCGGGCTACCAGGGCATGAGCTACAAGCGCGAGATCACCACCCTCGGTCGTGGCGGCTCGGACACGACGGCGGTCGCGCTGGCCGCGGCGCTGTCGGCAGAGCGCTGCGAGATCTACAGCGATGTCGACGGCGTGTACTCCGCTGATCCGCGCGTCGTGAGCGACCCCAAACACCTGCCGGAGATGGACCTCTCGGTCCTCGGCGAGATGGCGGAGGCGGGCGCGAAGGTGCTGAACGCGCAGGCCGTGGAGTGGGCGCGGCGCAGCAAGATCGTCATCCACGCGCGCAAGACGAGCGATCCGCTCACCGGCGCGCGCCAGACCGCGGCTCGCCCCGACGCCGACGACGGTGAGATCGCGCGCTCCGCCGACGAGAACCGCAACGTGCGCGCCATCGTGGGGATCGGAAACGTCATGTTTGCGCGCGTCACGCGCGCCAGCCTCCCCCGGTTCCTCGCCACTGCGGCGGGCGAGGAGGTCTCGGTCGGTGACGTCGTCGCCACCGGCGAGGACGCGCTCGTGCACCTTCCGCTGCTCAACATGCCCGACTGGCCACGCTGCAAGCGCGCGCTCGAGGCGGCGCTGGGCAGCGGCGCGGCGTTCCTCGGCACGCGCGCAGTGGTGAGCGTGGTCGGCTACGGTCTCACCGGCGCAAGCGGAGCGCTCGCGCGCGCGCTCGAGGCACTCGCGCGCGCCGAGGTGGTGCCGCAGTGCATCTCCGCGGGCCCGCTGCGCATCAGCGCCACCATCGACGAAGCGCAGATCGAGCGCGCGCAGCGGGCGCTGCACGACGCCTTCGTCGACGGCTGATCAGCCGCCCTTGCGCGCGAGCGTCGCCACCAGGCGGCGGAGGTTCCGGTCGTCGGTGGCGGGCATCGCCGCCGGGTCTGCAGGCCCGACGAGGATGAGGAGCGCGCGGACCGTGGTCCTCGCCTCGTGCAGGAGCACGGGATCGGCGGTCGCCTCCGCGCGCGCGACGATGCGTCGCCAGACGGCGAGCTGCGCCGGAGTCTGACCTTCTTCGCCGTACCAGCTGGCGAGGATGCGCATCGCGGTGGAATCTTCTTCGCCGCCCGTCGAGAGATCCTCGACCGCCTCGGCGCGTGCGCCCAGCGCCCGGCGCACGTAGGCGCGCCCGAGGCGCGCGGCCCGGAGCGCCGGTAGGTGCTCGAGCGCGAGGGAGTAGACCCGCTCCGCCTCGCGCAGATCGCCCTGGCGCGAACGCAGGCTGCCCAGCCCGAGATACGCCTCCTCGCAGGTGGGATCGAACGCGATGGCTTCCATGTAGCGCCGCACCGCGAGGTCCTCTTCCTTCGCCGCCTCGTGCGCCTTCGCGGCGCGCACCATATCGAGCGCGGTCGAGGCCGCCGCGGGGCGGCTGCTCGCGAGGTTGCCGGCGAGCGCGAGCGCGGCGAACAGCGATCGGGTGACGCGCCCCATTGCCGGAGGATAGCGCTATCGTCGACGACGATGTGGCCGTTCGGGCACGATCACGTGGTGCAGCGGCTCGCAGCGATCCCGCCCGGGACGACCGGCGCGGTGGCGGCGCGCGTGACCGTGGTCTCCGAGAGCTCGGTGGTCAGCCCGCTGAGCGGCCTCGCTTCAGCGTTCCTGCAGGTCGACCTGCTCGAGCGTCTGATCGACGAATACGTCGTCCTCGGCAGCGTGAAGTACGGGCAGGTGCTTCGCCTGCGTGACTGCGACGGTGACGAGGTGAGCGTCGTCGCCGCCGCTGTCCGCTTCGAGCCATCGACGCTGCTTGGAGGGCAGCCCGTCACCGACATCCTGCCCGAGCTGGCGCCGTACCTGCGCAATGCCACCGGTCGCGGGATCCTCTGCTCGCGCGAGCACGCTCTCCGCACGGGTGACGCCGTCCTCTTGAAGGCCGTGGTCGAGCCGTCGCGGACCCGCTACCTCGTGCGCGACGATCTCGCCCCGGTGGTCCTGGCTGAGGTCGTCGACGTCCCGGTGTGGTGAGGGTGCTGGCTCTTACGGACGCGCTCCTGCAGCTTCTCCT
>JAYTBL010000381.1:0-1653 GCA_043736975.1 Polyangiaceae bacterium | reverse complement strand
ACCTCGGATTGCTCGCAGAGGAGCTCGTCGCGCTGAGCGTCGTCTGCACCGCCGCGGGTCTGGCCGCCGGGGCGCTCGCCAACCTCATCGTCAAGATCGGCCCCATGTTCGTCGTCGCCGTGGGCGCCTTCGGGGCGGTAGCGCCCTTCATGACCGTCTCGAGCTTCGCTGGAGAGCGCTCCAAGGCCATCGGCCGCCGCCTCCCCAGCGCCATCGATCTCCTCGCCCTCAGCATGAGCGCCGGGCTCGACTTCCCGAACGCGCTCCGTCAGGTGGTCGAGAAGTCGGGGACCCCCAACGATCCCCTGATCGAGGAGCTCTCGCTCATCCTCCAGAGCCTCCAGCTCGGGCGCACCCGGCGCCAGGCGCTCGAGGAGTTCGCCGAGCGCTCCCCCATCGACGCGGTGTGCGAATTCGTCAACTCCGTCATCCAGGCCGAGCTGCGCGGGAACCCGCTGGCCGAGGTGCTGCGCATCCAGGCCGAGATCTCGCGCCAGCGCCGCACCGTGCTCGCCGAGGAGGCCGCGGCGAAGGCCGGCGTCTCGATGCTCATGCCGCTGGTCCTGGTGTTCGTCGCCATCCTCATCCTGATCGCCGGCCCGATGGTCATCCGCCTGTCGCAGAACGGACTCTGAGCCACCATGGGACCCCTCTCCTTCGAGATCTGCCACGCCGACGGGCGCCAGGAGCGAACCAGCGCCCAGGGCGCGCGGATCGTCATCGGGAGCGGCGCGCACTGCGACGTGCGGCTGGCGGCGGACCAGGCCGCCTTCGAGCACGTCGCGATCGAGGAGCTCGCGTCGGGACCGCAGATCAGGAACCTCGCGCCCGCGCTCGCGGCCACCCTCGACGGCGACGCCTTCTCCTCGCGGGCGCTCGGCCCGTCCGCGCTCGTCTGCCTGTGCATCGGCAACACGCAGATCCGCATCCTGCGTGAGGTCCGCGCCGCGGCGGTCAAGCGCACCGCGCCCGGTCCGGTGATGATCGCCAAGATCCTGGTGGTCGCCGCGCTCGCGGCCGCCATCGTGAAGGTCTCGATCATGGGCCCGGACGCGTCATCGACGGTCTCGCCCCCCATGCCCGAGCTCTTCGCGAAGACCGCGACCGAGTGTCCACGCAAGGATCTCGCCGAGGCCCGCACCGTCGCCGACGACCAGCGCGCGATCGCCGAGGGCGCGCGCGACCGCAGCCCCTTCGATCCGCGCGAGTCACGCGCCGCCATCAAGAGCTACGAGATCGCCGCCGCCTGCTATCGCCTCACCCATCAGACCGAGGCGAGCGAGAGCGCCGCGCAGAGCGCGCAGCGCATGCGCGAGGAGACGACGCTCGACTTCCGCGCCCGCCGCGTGAGGCTGGAGCGCGTCCTCCTGGTGAACGACTACGACCTCGCCGCGCAGGACGTCACGGTCCTCTCGGCGCTGACCGAGGGCCAGCAGGGCGAATACCCACGATGGCTCGCCGGGGTCGCACAGGAAATCAAGAATCACAACGCAGCGGAGCACGGCAAATGATGCGCGGTACTTGGATGAAGAATTCGGCTATGGCAATGGCGCTTACCTGGGCGCTCGCCGCCACCGGCTGCGCGGCACCGCAATCGAAGATGCAGCGCGGCGTCGAGACCATGCAGGCCGAGTCGGCCCCCGAGCAGCTCGC
>JAYTBL010000380.1:0-4445 GCA_043736975.1 Polyangiaceae bacterium | reverse complement strand
AGCTCTGGATGAGGGCCGCGGGGATCCCGAAGTAGTCCTCCTCCGGGCCGTGCGCGCGGAGGTAGTCCTGCAGGAGCGCCACGCCGCCCGGGCGGTCGCCGCGGAACCAGTGCGTCCACGGATCCCTCAGCTCCTGCATGCGGAGCATCGGCCTGGTGCTCGGGCCGCCCGGCTGGTGGCAGTGGCGGCAGTCGACGATCGTGTTCTTGAGATCCTCGTCCTGGTAGAGCGACCAGCCCTTCCAGCTCTTCTCCACCGCCGGCGTGAGGAGATCGCCGGGCTTGCACGACTTCGCCCCTTCGCACTCCAGCTCGAACTTGAGGAGATAGAACGTGAGCGCGCGCGTCTGCGCGTCCTCGGCGGCGATCTCGACGAACGGCTCGCCGCGCGCGAAGCCCATCACCACGAAGCCGGGGATGCGCGCCGGACGACCGGGCGGGGGCGAGAAGACGAACGCGCGCGGGTTGATGGCCGAGACCTCGCGCGTCACGAGCGATGTCGAGTGACCGAGCAGCGCGAACGCCGGGTTGCCGCGGCTGCCGTTCTGACCCCTCGCGGAGCGATCGCGGAAGCCGAGCCCGAGCGCCTCCTGCAGGTCGGTCACCGAACCGAGCTGCGGGTTGTCGCAGAGCGCCTTCGTCACGCTGTCGTTCTGCCCGCGCGCGCAGACCGCCTTCAGCTGCGCGGCGCCCTTCGGCAGCCCCTCGAGCGCATCGGGCAGCACCTCGACCTCGGGATCGCGCGGATCGTTGGAGCCAGGCTTCGCGCCGGGGGCCGCGGTCGACGGCTCGGTCTCGCCTGGCGCGCCGAGGTCGGAGGGGTCCCCGCAGGCTGCGACGGCAGCGACCGCCATGGCGGCGGCGAGCGCGAGCGCGCCCTTCTTCGGCTTGTGGATCATCGGAGACGATCCTCAGCAACGACGGTGCCGACCGCGCCCGCGAGAATGTTCCGTTGCCGACGAACCTCCGGAGCGCGCCTTGTCCGCGATCCCCGTAGCTACGTGCATTCCGCATGGAAAACTCCGCGTTCGGGCAGGGACCCACGGGATCGCGAAGCGGGTTCGATGATCCATCCCGCGAGGGCGCCGCCCCTCTACCAAAGCTCGAACGATGTGAGCCCCTCTCGTACGGCCTTCGATCATCGCGCGATCGCTTTCCTCGCTCGTTTCGCGCGAAAGGCGCGGGCATGATCGGATCGATCGTTGCGCTCTGCACGTGATGGCCTCGCTCGTGCACTGCCGCTCTTCGGGAGTCGGGTCCTCGGAGAAAGAACCCCCATGAGCGTGCGTCTACTGTCTGTCGTCGTCCTCACCGCTTGCGCGATCGCCGCAGCCACCGCCTGCAGTGCTCCTCCGTCGACCCTCGACGAAGGGGACATCAAGAAAGCAACCCAAGCGTCGAGCGTCACCGTGCAGATGTTCGACAAGTCGGGCGCCGCGCTCGGCTCGTGCTCCGGCACGCTGGTGTCGAAGGATCTCGTGCTCACCGCGGGCCACTGCGCCGCGGGCGTCGCGACCTGGAAGATCGCGAACGCCGACGTGAAGAGCACCGCCAAGCGCGCGGTCACCCCGTGGAAGGCGTTCGGATCGAACCTCGCCCACCCCGATCACTCGGACCTCGCGCTGCTCGTTCTCTCCTCGCCCATCACGCTCGATCGCTATCCCGCGATCGCGACGTCGCCGCTCTCCTCCGGCACCCGCGCGCTGCACTTCCAGCGCACCTCGGCCTCGGCGGCGTCGCAGACGCCCGCGAGCATCGACATCCGACGCGGGCGCGCCAGCGGCTTCCGCCTCAACTACACCGCGAAGCCCGCCGCCGGAGCGTTCCTCGACACCGGCGGCGCGGTCATCGATCCCAGCACCGGCAAGATCGTCGGCGTCACCTCGGCGAAGGGCACCACCTCGGGCCTGCTCCACATCGCGCGCACCGACAACTTCGCGAAGTGGATCTCGCAGGCCATCACCTGCGGTGAGTCCGGCCCCGAGACGCTCTCACCGCGCGGCTACCCCGGCAGCAGCAGCAGCGGCGGAGACTGGGGCGGCTACGGAGGCGGCGGGGGCAACAAGCTCGACGCCGCGCCTCCGCCTCCGTATGGCGGCGACGGCGGCGCCAGCTCCTCGGGGTCGTCCGGCACGTCGGGCAGCTCGGGCAGCAACGACGGCGGCACCTCGGGCAGCACGCCCGGCGACGGCACCGACAACCCCGGTGGCGAAGGCGGCACGAGCACGTGCCCCGGCACGCCGACCTGCGAGGGCGACGATTGCCCGGGCAAGAATGGCCCCGGCACGCCGGGCAGCATGACCCCCGGCGGCGGCGGCGGCGGCGGCGACGGCACCGGCGACGATACGCCCGGCGACGATACGCCCGGCAGCAACGGCGGCAACAGCCCGGGCAGCGTGCCCGATGCGTCGAGCGACGACGTGTGCCCAGGTCCGCCCGGCTGCCCCGAGCCCGACAGCCAGCGCTGCAGCGGCCCCACGTGCGGAGGCTGCGCCGGTATCGCGAGCTGCGGCGACGCCACGATGGACTACGGCGACTGCGCCTCGTGCGGCAGCGACGCCGCGAACGGCAAGCCGCCCGTCCTTCGCTGAACGAAATGGCGACGGGCCGCCGTGGCCCTTGCGCGGCGGGGCGGGGCCGCGTGACTATCGAGGGGCGCGTGTCTCCGGCCGCGCGCGCTCCGCATGCTTCACTCCGAGCTCCTCGCCCAGATCCCGCTGTTCGACACGCTTGCCGCCGAGGACCTCGAAGCCCTCGCCGGCCGCATGACCGAGCGCCAGTTCAAGGCGGGGGAGAAGGTCTTCGACAAGGACGACCAGGGCTCCAGCATGTACGTCGTGCTCTCCGGCGCGGTGCAGATCTTCCTGCCCGGCTCCGGGCCCGATGAGCCTCCCGTGATCCTCAAGGACGCACGGACCGGCGAGTACTTCGGCGAGCTGTCGCTCTTCGACGACAAGCCGCGCTCGGCCAGCGTCGCCGCCACCGTCGACACCACGCTCCTCGAGCTCACGCGCCTCGATTTCAGCGATCACCTGTCGAAGTCGCAGAACGCGGCGATGACCATCCTCGCGGAGATGGCCGAGCGCCTGCGCGAGACCAACTCGCTCCTCTCGCAGCGCGCCGCGCGCGACGTGGTGAAGGAGTTCGAGGACAACCTGTCGTGGAGCCAGAAGCTCGCCGACAAGGTCGCGGAGCTGAACGGTAGCTGGGCGTTCATCCTGTTCTTGCTCGCCGTCACGGTGGCGTGGGCGGGCATGAACCGCTTCCTGCCGAAGCCGTTCGACGAGTATCCGTTCCAGTTCTACAACCTCGCGCTCGCGATCCTGGTGGCGCTCCAGGGGCCGCTCATCGTGATGAGCCAGAACCGTCAGTCCTCGAAGGATCGCGCGACCGCGGAGACCGACTTCCGCGTGAACCTCAAGAACGAGGTCGGCATCGAGCACCTCCTGCGCGAGGTCGGCGCGATGCGCGCAGAGACCAACAAGCGGTTCGAGGTGATCGAGCGGATGATGCGCGGCGACCGCATCCGCCAGGAGATCCCGATCAAGAAGCCGGGCGGACCGCTGGGCCCCTCTTAGACGCGGCCCAGACGCAACCCAGACGCAACCCAGACGCAGCCTCGACGCAGCCTCCGAAGGAGGCTAGAGACCAAGGCTCCACGCACGAGGCGGGGAAGTCGGTTCGAAGCCGACGCGGTGCCGCCACTGTAGCCGAGTTTGCTCGGGAGCCAGGATACCCCTCGTGCATTTGCCCTCTTTGCCCTCAACGCCGCGCGAGTCACGCGGCAGGAGCCAGATGCGTGAAGCCTACATTCATTTTCTTGCCAGGACTGCTGCTCGCCTTGGCCAGTCCCCTCGCCTGCTCGTCCTCGGACGGCGACGGCGACGGCGACGGCGGTGACGCCGGGCCGCCGCTCTCCCTCGGGGACGGCGGCTTCGTCGACGCGCCCGAGCAGGACGGCAACAAGCCACAGGTCGACGGCGGATTCCCCGGCCCCGACGGAAGCGTGGTGCGCGCCGATCGCTTTGCCACGAAGGTGGTGAGCTTCGCGCCCGGCGACTGCGGAGGCTTCGGGCTCACGTCGATGCCCGGCGTCGTGCTCGGACCGCCGGTGGGCGGCGGCGAGAGCGCCGGCAGCCTCGACGTCGTATCGCTCGGCTTCGAGGGCGAGCTCGTGCTGAGCGTCGAGCCGAACGCGATCGTCGACGGGCCGGGCGTCGACCTCCTGGTCTTCGAGAACGCGTTCCTCACGCGCGGCTTCCCCAACGCGGAGCTCGGCGAGGTCAGCGTCAGCGAGGACGGCACGACCTGGAAGACCTTCCCCTGCACGCCCGGTCCGGGCCCGACCTACGGCGCGTGCGCGGGCTGGCATCCCGTCTTCTCCGCGCCCGGCAACGGTATCTCGCCCGTCGACCCTCGGGCCGCGGGCGGTGACGGCTTCGATCT
>JAYTBL010000379.1:0-4453 GCA_043736975.1 Polyangiaceae bacterium | reverse complement strand
GCGTGCTGCTGCGTCGTCACCTCGGCGTGACGAACTTCGAGCTCCAGAAGGACGAGAGCGGCGGCAAGGAGAAGCTGATCATGACCGTGATCCAGGTGTTGCTCCTGGGCACCGGCGTGCTGGCGATACTGGCATCGGGCATCAACATCATGAACGTGATGCTGGTCACCGTCTCGGAGCGCCGCCGCGAGATCGGTCTGCGACGCGCGCTGGGCGCGACGCAGCGGAGCATCCTCCTCCAGTTCCTCATCGAGGCGACCGCGCTCTCGGTGGTGGGCGCGCTGGCGGGCATCGCGGCGGGCGCGCTGCTGGCGTGGGCGACGGCGCTGCTGGCGCGAAGCGCGCTCGGCTCGTGGTCCTTCGCCATCCCTCCCTGGTCGCTGCTCGCGGGCCTGGGCCTCGCGCTGCTCACGGGTGTGGTCTTCGGCCTTCTGCCCGCCTGGCGCGCCGCGAACGTCGCGCCGATCGACGCGCTACGCAGCGAGTAATCATGGCAGATCGATGAAGCGCGGGGCGGTCGTGGAGAACGACGCGACCGCGCGAGCGTCCTCGCCCGACAGGCCGTCCACGCGTTGCACGGTAGGGTACTGGAGCACCGTCCAGGCGTACTTCCCGCGCGGCGCCGGGACGCCCAGCGACGTCACGTCCGGGAGCGCCGTCGCGCGATCGGTGGTGAGCACGCGCAGCGAGGTGCCCGCAGGCGACGCCGGAACGAGCACATGCTCCACCACCGAGCGACAGGCCGGATTGTCGGTCCCGAAGGTCGGCGTGATCTCGCAGATGGTGTCGTCGGCGACCGCGGTGAAGCCCGCGCTCGCGTCGAACGCCGACTCCTTGACCACGCGCGGCAGGAGCACGGTCGTCCTCGCGACGAACGGATTGATGAACTGCAGTCCGGAGTCGGAGATTGCTTCGCCCCGCCTCGCGACCGCGCGCACGAAGTAGCGAGCCGACCGCACGATGTCGAGGCGGAACGGCGCCCCGTTCGCGGGGCGCGCGATGGTCTGCGCGCTGGTCCGGAGCCCGAGGTCCATCACGAGATCGATCGACGACACGGTGAACCCCGGCGGCGGCACCGCGTCGATCGTGAGCTGGTTGGTGTCGCCTGCTCCCCCGGCGGCGGCGGCGAGCGGGATGGCATTGGTGGCGACGACCGCTGACGCACCGCCGCCATCCGTGAGCGGGACGTCGGCGACGCCCCAGCGCCGCGCCGCCACGAGGCCCTCGCTCGCGACGTACTCCACCGCGTGGAGGCTCACCCGACTGGTGAAGTTGCGGAACGTGGCGACGAGCGAGCTCCCCTCCGCGCTGACCGCGCGCGCTTCGAACCCGCTCACGAAGTACGCGACGGCATTGCCGGGGGCGACCGGGGGCGAGGTCGACGGCGCTACGCGCGCCGCGAATCCGCGCAGCGGGACGGCGACCCCGAACGACGGCTCGAAGTAGCGATTGGTGAGGCTTCGAAACACCACGACCTCCCGATCCTTGCGGATCGAGAGGTCGTAGAAGGCCGGACCGTTGGGGATGTAGTACTTGCCGCCCAGGTCGGAGCTCGTCTGCTGGCCGGGGTTGCTGGCGGCATCGAGCCCTGCGGACGCAGCGAGATCGCCGACAGGCGCGATCCGGACGTTGGCTCCGACGACGACCTCCGTACCGCGGAGCACCCGCCCCAGGATCTGGCGAGCGTACGGACCCTCCGTGGCGAAGACCGACACAGGTTCCGGCGCGTCCCCGCCGCCGTCGCAGCCCGCGTAAACGGCCAGCGACAGCGAAGCGAGAGAAGCAAAAACGACTGCGTGCGCTCGCACGAGCCTACCGTACCCGATCCGGAGCGAAGACCGGATTTACCGGGCGGCGGGGGCGCCGCCCTGCTTGACCTTGGACTTCTTGTCGCCCGAGTGCCCGTGGAACGTGCGCGTCGGGGCGAACTCGCCGAGCTTGTGCCCGACCATGTTCTCCGTGACGAACACCGGCACGAACTTGCGCCCGTTGTGGACGGCGAACGTGAGTCCGATCGCCTCCGGCGTCACCGTGCTGCGACGCGACCAGGTCTTGATGACCTTCTTCGACTGCGTCGCCTGGGCGGCCGCGATCTTCTCCATGAGATGGCCGTCGACGAACGCGCCCTTTTTGATTGAACGAGGCATCTGATTAACCCTTCAGTCCGCGACGCTTCACGATCATGCCGTCCGTGCGCTTGTTGTTGCGCGTCTTGAGACCCTTGGAAAGCTGGCCCCAGGGGGAGCAGGGGTGACGACCGCCGGAGGTACGGCCTTCGCCGCCGCCCATCGGGTGATCGACGGGGTTCATGGTCACGCCGCGCTGGTGCGGACGCTTCCCGAGCCACCGCGTACGACCGGCCTTGCCGATCGAGATGTTCGCGTGGTCGATGTTGGAGACCTGGCCGATGGTGGCCTGGCAGTCCTGGTGGATCATGCGGACCTCGCCGGAGGGCATACGGACCTGCGCGTACGCGCCGTCCTTCGCCATCAGCGACGCACCGGAGCCGGCCGAGCGAACGAGCTGAGCGCCCTTGCCCTTCCGCATCTCGATGTTGTGGATCATCGTGCCGAGCGGGATGTGCCGGAGCGGCATCGTGTTGCCCGGCTTGATGTCCGCGTTGCGGCTGGAGACGACCTTGTCGCCGACGACGAGGCCGTCGGGCGCGAGGATGTAGGTCTTCTCGCCGTCTGCGTAGTGCAGCAGCGCGAGGCGCGCGGTGCGGTTGGGATCGTACTCGATCGACGCGACGGTCGCGGGCACGCCGATCTTCGGGCGCTTCCAGTCGATGAGGCGAAAGCGCTGCTTGTGACCACCGCCACGGAAGCGGCTCGTGATGCGCCCGTGCACATTGCGGCCGCCGCTCTTGGTCTGGTGCTCGAGGAGCTTCTTCTCCGGGAGCTTCCCGGGGGTGAGCTCCTTGAAGTCGTAGCCGGTGTAGTAGCGACGTGCCGGGCTTGTCGGCTTGTAGTTCTTGATGCCCATCTCAGCTCTCCGAGCTCTCGGCGAAGAAGTCGATGTTCTCGCCCTCGGCGAGCGTCACGACGGCCTTCTTCCAGTTCTGCATCTTGGCGTAACCGCGCCCCATGCGGCGATCCTTGCCGCGATAGAGCATGGTGTTGACGCTCTTCACCTTGACGTTGAAGAGGGTCTGCACAGCGGTCTTGATCTGGATCTTGTTCGCGGTGCGGGACACCTCGAACACGACCTGGTTCTCGCTGCGCAGCGTATTGGACTTCTCCGTCAGGAAGATCGGACGACGGATGATGCTCTCGGTGGGGTTCATTTCTCGCTCCCGCGGGAAAGGCAACGCAGCTCGAGCGCCTTCGCTGCGTCCTTGGAGAGGACCAGCGTGTCGTGGCGGAGCAGGTCATAGACGTTCACGCCCTCGGGGGGCAGGAACTGGTGATGCTGGCTGTTGCGGATCGAGAGACGAAGGTTCTCGTTCGACGCGACGTCGACGATCATCGTCTTCTTGTCCGTCTTCAGCGACGCGAGCGCCGTGAGGACGCCCTTGATCTTGATCTCGGAGAGCGTGAAGGAGTCGACCACGACGAGGCGGCCTTCCTTGTTGAACTTCGAGAGCGCGCTGCGGAGCGCGCCGATGCGCACCTGACGCGGCGGCCGGTACGACCAGTCACGCGGGCGAGGCCCGTGCGCCTGACCGCCGCCGACGTAGATGGGCGCGCGGATGGTACCGTGGCGCGCGCCGCCGGTGCCCTTCTGCTTGATGCGCTTCTTCGTCGAGCCCGCGACCGCAGAGCGGTTCTTGGAGCCCGCCGTGCCGGCGCGACGGGACGCAAGCTGCGCCCTGACCACTTCGTAGAAGAGGTGTTCCTTCACCTCGGAAGCGAACACTTCGTCCGCCAGGTCGACGGTGCCGACCTTCTCGCGCTTCAGATTGAAAACATCCAGGGTTGCCATTGTTGCTCCGGTCAGCGCGGCGACTTGATTTCGACGTCGACACCCGCAGACAGGTCGAGCTTCATCAGCGCGTCCAGGGTCTGCTGCGTCGGCTCGAGGATGTCGAGCAGGCGCTTGTGCGTACGGATCTCGAACTGCTCGCGCGACTTCTTGTCGACGTGCGGGCCGCGGAGAACGGTGTAGCGCGAGATGTGCGTGGGGAGCGGGATCGGACCCGCGACGCGTGCACCGGTGCGCTTTGCGGTCTCGACGATGTCGTTGGCCGACTTGTCGAGCAGCTGGTGGTCGAACGCCCTGAGGCGGATACGGATGGTGGTGGCGGATGCCATATTGATTACTCCAGGACCTTCGTGATGATGCCGGCGCCGACCGTGCGGCCGCCTTCGCGGATCGCGAAGCGCATCTGCTCCTCGAGACCGACCGGGGTGAGGAGCTCGATCGTCATCTGGATGTTGTCGCCCGGCATCACCATCTTGGTGCCTTCGGGGAGCATGCAGGTGCCGGTCACGTCCGTCGTGCGCATGTAGAA
>JAYTBL010000378.1:0-1658 GCA_043736975.1 Polyangiaceae bacterium | reverse complement strand
CGTTCGTGAACGCCGTGCGCGAGATGTTCCGCCTCCGCCGCGGGCATCTGTCCGACGCCGCCACGGCGCTGCGACTGGAGCACGAGGAGCGCGTCGCGAAGCTCGCCGCGGTCACGCGCCTCGGGCTCGATCGCCTGCGCGCGCTGCTGAAGCTTCAGGTCCCGCCGATCACGGCGTCGATCGGCGGCATCATGAAGAGCGTCCTGCTCGACCGCCTCGCGGTCGGCTTCGTGGCGCTGCTCGCGCTGCTCGGTATCGTGATCTTCGGCGGCTTCCAGGGTCGCGCCGCCTGGGCCGTGGGCACCGTGCTCGCCGCGTGGACGGGCCTCCACGTGTACTTCTCGCGCGAGCGCAACGTCGACGCTTCGGAGACCATGGTCGACCGTGCGGCGCACCTCGCGAAGCTGTTTCCTGCCGCGTTCGTGGTGATGGGCCACACGCACATCCCGGTGTCGGTCCCCGCAGGCGACGCGACGACCTACATCAACGTTGGCTCGTGGACCGAGGAGATCGACGAGAACGCGCCGGTGCCCTCGCCGGATGCAGCGCCGGCAGTGATCGATCCCGCGTATCGCGCCGCGCGAACGCACCTCGTGATCCACGTGCGCGACGA
This sequence comes from Polyangiaceae bacterium, assembly GCA_043736975.1. GTDB lineage: Bacteria > Myxococcota_A > Polyangia > Polyangiales > Polyangiaceae > Labilithrix. The sequence continues at coordinate 1,045 of JAYTBL010000378.1, read as the reverse complement.
CCGCGCGGAGGCCCACTTCTGCACCTGGGAGGATACGGGCCCGGTCGAGAGAAGCTGACACGCTGACTTAACCGCGAGCGCCATGGCGCCGTTGTACGTTCATGGCCTCCGCGCTGCGAGCGCCCTTCGTCTCGGTGGGCACGAAGCTGACCAGCGCGATGCTGGTGGTGCTGGCGATGGTGACTGCCTTCACCTACCTCGAGGTGAACCGGAGCGACCGTGAGCAGCTGCTCTCGTCCAAGGAGCGCGCGGCCACGATGGTCACCGAGCTCTTCGCGGCGGGGGTCTCGGCCCCGCTGTCGTTCGGCGACGAGCCGGGGACCCGCGAGAGCGTCGCGCTCCTCATGAAGAACGCGAACGTCCTGTGCGGCGCGGTGTGGGGAATGAACGGCGCAGTGCCAGGCGACAAGCTGGCCGAGACGACCCGCGGCGGCTTCCTGCCGGCGCCGGCGCCGGCGCTCTCCTCGTCGGCGCGGATCGAGCGCCGGCCCGAGGCGCTCGTGGTCGAACAGGCGGTGCGCGGCGCCTCCGGCGAGGCGCTGGGCGTGGTGCGGGTCGCCTTCTCGCTGGAGCAGGAGAACGCAGCGATCGCCGCGGCGCAGCGGCGCGCCCTGGTCACGTCCCTCGCGCTTGCGCTCGGTCTCGGCGTCGTCGTCCTCGTGCTCACGCGTACCCTCATCGTGCGTCGCCTCGCGCGCCTGGCCGGCGCAGCCAAGCGACTCGAGGAAGGAAAGGCCGTCGACATCGACCTCGACACGAACGACGAGGTCGGCCGCCTGGCGCGTGCGTTCGCGAGCATGACCGACGCCATCGCCTCGCGCGAAGCCCGCATCTCGGCGCGGAACCGCGATCTCCGGCGCGTGCTCGACAACGTCACCGAGGGCCTGTTCACCGTCGACAAGAACGGCCGCATGTCCGACGAGCGATCCAGCGTCCTCGACCGCTGGTTCGGGGTCCCCGTCGACCCGCACGGCTTCTTTCACTACTTCGAGTCGTTCGCCCCGGTCACCGCGCGTTGGCTGCGCATCGGCTTCGGCGGCCTGCG
>JAYTBL010000377.1:0-4458 GCA_043736975.1 Polyangiaceae bacterium | reverse complement strand
GTCGCCGAGAGTCGAACGGCGCGCACCTCGCATCGGTCGCCCCGATGATCAAGGAGAGCCATCGCATCGCGCTGTGCGTCGAGCTCTTCGTCCCGCTCGCGCGCAGCGCGCCAGTGCCGGTGCACGTCGGGCCCGCGCTCGCTGTCCTGCGCGGCGCGGAGCGTCACCTCGGTCGCTGGCTCGTCCTCGCGGATGTCGCGACCAAGGCCGGCGATCTGGGGCCGCTGGAAGAGGCGGTCGCGAAGTCGCAGGTCGGCCCGTCGAGCGCGCGCGCGGCGTGGTCGCTGGTCGCGTGGGCGCTGTCCGAGACCCGCGCCGCGGTGGTCGCGACCACGAGCGGAGCCGGCCCTTCGGTCGCTGCGCCGTCGACACGTCCGACCGTCGAGCTCGTCGCGCGCCTCTCGGATCGCCCGAGCGCCGATCGCGACACCACGTTCCTGTTCCGCATGGCGAAGGCGCGCGCCGCGAGCTGCAAGCCGATGCTCGAGGGCCTCGCCAAGGGCAGTGCGCTGCCCGGCGTCGTATCCGGCGCTCCGCAGCCGCTGGTCGACGAGGTCTCGGTCCGCGCTGCTTCGTACCTCGTTCGCGATCATGGTCGCGCGGACATGAAGGAGGCGCTGCTCGACTGTGCGCTCAACGCCAAGCGCGACGAGCTGCGCGGCTTCGCGGTGGCCGCCTTGTGGGACACCGGCGACGTGGACGCGCGCGCCAAGGCCCGCGACCTCTCGGACGAGCTGGTGGGATCGCGCTGCATCTCGAGCATTGCGTGGGGCGCCCTCGTCCGCGCGGCGCACGCGGGCGCCATCGGCAAGAACGACCCGAGCTTCGTGGTAGCCGCCGAGACCCCGTTTCGCTGGGTACAGTGGGGCTGGCTGGAATAGAAGCGTGGGCATAGCCGGCGCTTCTTCGTAGGATTCAGAGACCGCTTTTCTCGGACGACCTGGGGGGCGCTCGAATTTGTTGGCGCGGCTGCTAGGCTTGTCGTGTTGCGTGTGCGTTTTTTTGGCCTCGGGGCGATCCTCGTCGGTAGTGCTTGCATGCTTTCGCATGGCGAGGCCGCCGCGCAGGGCAAGCGCGAGGCGAAGACGGTGGGTGGCGGCACCGCGAAGCCGATGGGGCCCGTCGAGCACTTGATGCTCGTCGCCGATCGCGACGATGACGACGCCGACGACCAGCCCGACGCCGAGGCCAGCGTGCTGCCGCCCGCAGGTCGGGTCGATCTGGTGACGCTCGACGCACGGTACGCGGGCGCGAGCCTGTCTCCGCAGAGCGGCGCCGAGATGGCGCGCGTGCTCGTCAATGGCAAACCGCTCGCGTGGGGCGAGCGCCTGCCGGCCGGCGCGCAGCTGCAGGGGCTCGCGCCCGGCAAGACCTCGCTGCTCGTCCGCACGAACAACCGCGACTGGACGCTCTCGCTCGACGTCCACGGGATCGGCCTCCGCGACGGCGAGCAGAAGTCGGTGGATCCCGCGCGCCAGCGTGCGTCGATCGAGCGCACCCCGCCCGCCCGCGTCGATCTCGACGACGCCGATCGCGCGTACGATGATCCCGACGCGCTGCGCGTCGTCATTACGTCGCCCGAGGGTACCTCGCTCGGGCCGGTGACCGTCGACTCGCTCTCCCCCGACGGCGTCTCGCTCGATGTCCTGCGCGACGTGAGGCTCCTCTCGGTCGCCTGCGGGGATGGCGTGGCGGCCGAGACCCGGTGCTCGGCGAGCGCGCCGCTCCGGCTCGTCGTGGACGACGTCGATCGCAGCCATCCGCTGGTGGCGACGCGCTCGCTCCGCGGCGAGGTCGGCGGAGCGCTGGTCGTGCGTGACGCGGCCGGCAAGAAGCTCCAGGCCATTCGCGTAACCGGCCCGCGCAAGTCGAGCGCCGGCGCCCTCGGCCGCCATCGCCTCACCATCCATCCCGTCGTGATGCGCCTCACCGCAGGCGGCGCGCCGGCAGTGGGCGGGACCGACGCTGGTGCCATCGCCGCGCTCCGCGCCGAGCTCGCGCTCGCGTCGGCGACGTGGGGGCAGTGCGGGATCACGTTCGGCCCCATCACGCAGATGGACGTGAAGGTGGTGAGCCCGCCGCCCGCGTATCTGGTGGCCATCGGTGACGACGTCGGCATGCCCGCCGCGGGCGGTGTCGTGCGGCTGCGCATCGAAGGCCGCGTCGTCGAGATCACGACGAAGAAGGGCTGGTCCACGCGCCAGGTCGCCATCGAGCTGCAGCGCGCCGCGGAGAAGAGCGGCGTCACCGCGGCGCTCTCCGAGAATGCGCGCATCGGCCCGGGGGCGGCGCCCAGCGTCGACGTCGCGATGAGGCGCAAGGACGGACAGCTCGCGAGCGTCGAGCTCGTCTCGTCCACCGACGCTACGCTGGTCGTGAACGTCGGCGTCGTCGACCTCACCGATGGCCTCCAGCACTTCGGTGACACCGATTCGGTCGCAGGCACGCTCGAGGAGCGTGCGCTCGTGAAGGCGGTCGACGACGGTGATCCGAAGACCATCGAGCTCATCGTGATCCCGTTCTTCTCGGGCGGCGGCCGCATCGGCGAGTCGTTCATCGCGAGCGACGGCTCCAGCATGCGCAACGTGGTGATCATCGACCGCGCCGGCGTCCGCGCGCGGCGCACCAGCCTCACGCTCGCCCACGAGCTGGGCCACGTCATCCTCGACGAGCCGGGCCACCCCGACGACTACGGCGTCGACACGCCGACGCTCCTCATGGACTCCGACGCGTCCGACTCGTCCCCCTTCGGGCCGCGCCGCATCAGCCTCGACGAGTGCGGCCGCGCCATCCGCCAGTCGGGACCGGCCGCACGCCTGCCGCTCCTCACCGAGTGGAAGCTGTCGCCGTTGAAGCTGAAGTAGGCGCGTTCAGTTGGGGTTGATGTCGCGGAGCTGCGTGCCGCCCGCGTACGCGTACGAGACGAACGAATCGAAGCCGTAAACGATGACGCCCACCGGGTAGTCGCTCTGCACGCGGTGCACGCCGTCGTTCTGGCGGCCGGGCGTGACGTTGAGCGGCGGGAGCTTGTTGGGATCGATCGCGGGGAACGAGAGCTGGCAGCGGTAGACCACGAACGTCGGGTTGGGCGCCTTGCGCGCGGCGGCGGTGAGACCGTCGGCCGCGCCGAGCTCGCAGATCTTCGCGTCGATCTGGAGGCCGTCGACGAACACCTGCGCCCCGAACGGCGCCGTGATAACGAGGAAGTCGAACGCGTACTTGTCCGGCGTGAGCAGCACGTACTCGCTCCGCCACTGCTCGACCGGCGGCACGAACGTGAGGCTGGGGTCGCCACCGGGAAGCCCGCGCACCACGCCCGCCGCCTCCTGGCTGGCCTGCACGTCGGCGACGATGACCGGCTGCGTGGCGTTCATCACGAAGTCCTGGCGCGCGACGAGCGTGACGCTCCCGCCTTCGCCGTCGACCTCCATGACATCGAACGGCGGGGGCAGGGTGGTGGTGAGCTTGGTGAGGCCAGCGCGCGTCGCGACCACACGGTAGAACTCGGGCTCGTCGAAGGGCGCGATGCGCGCGCCGGCGGCGGCGATGGCCCGCGAGCGATTCGGGACGCGGCCGAGCACGTAGCGCTTGCCCGCCGCCCGGATGGGGATCGCCTGCTCCTCCAGGTGATCGGCGCAGCAGGAGCGGCTCGCGATGGTGGCGAAGTAAGGCGCGTCGCTGGCCTCGCTGCCGACGTGGACCGCGACCGGCTCGCTCGAGTCGATGAGGGTACCGGTGAAGTCGGCGTTGAACTCGCCGGTCTCGAGGTTCAGCACGTCGAACGGCTGGAGGACCACGTCGAACGAGCCGTCCTTCGCGATGCCCTCCGGGATGGGCCCGCCGCCCAGGATGCGCGCGGTCGACTTCACGCGCACGCGCGTGTCGGGCGTCGTGCCGACGATGGCGAGGAACGCCCGCAGATCCTGGCCAAAATCCTGCGCGGGGTTCTCGCTGCGGGCGATGGTCTGCGGCCAGCCGGCGATGACGTAGGCGCGGCCGCCGCCCGAGCCGCCGAGCGCGGGCGTGGGGAGCAAGAGGGACGCGTCGTTCGAGAAGACGTTTGCGTTCTCGAGGGGGTTGAACTGGTAGGCGACGATCGGCATCGACGCGCGTATTCGGAACGCGTGGCGCGAGAGCGCGGTGCCGGTGCCGGTGTTGAATGTGCCGTCGGCCGAACCGTCGACCTCGCGCGCGCCGAGATAGAACACCTCGAGGTTGCGCGGCGCGATGACCGCGGTTCCGACGACACGCAGCCGCGCGGGGCTGCCGGGCTCGGCGTCATCGACGTCGATCGTCACCTTGGTCGAGACGTCGGCCTCGGCGTTCGACACCACGACCGAGAACGGCTGCGAGGCCGCGTTGCTGCCGGCGGACGAAACAGCGTTGTCGAGATCGACTGCCCAGTACTCGCAGCCGATGTTGGAGCGCTGCGACTCGGCGTCGCCGCAAAGGTTCGCG
>JAYTBL010000376.1:0-10587 GCA_043736975.1 Polyangiaceae bacterium | reverse complement strand
ACATCCCCGACAGCCTGCCGGTGTCGATCATGTGCGAGCTGGGCGCCGTCTGGCAGGCGTGGTGAACTTCGTCGTGCAGGCGGCCGATCTCGAGGGGGCCGTCGAGCTCTCGAAGAAGGCGCCGCCCAGCGCGGTCGCCGTCGAGGTGCGACCGCACCGACCGAACCCGCACATGGGTTCCATGACGCGCCAGAAGTAGCGTTCGGTCGAGCTCAATCCATCATCGCGTCGACGACGCGTCGGAGGTCTGCGGCGGCGCGCTCGCGCGCGTTGTCCTGAGCCTTCTTCGGCTCCCGGTCGGTGCGCGTGTCGAAGAGCGTTGGGTGGAGGACGGCGCGGTCGTCGTCCATCCACGGATCGGTCATGAGCCTCATGATCGACGGCGGCCGCGTCGGCTTCGCATACGCGGCCGGCTCGGGGCAGAGCCTGGGGCTCACGAGCTCGTCGCTACCGACGGCGCTGACCCGCGTGGCGCCGGGCGTGTACGTGCTCGGCGCCTGCCGCTGATGACGGATCCTCGGTTCGGCGGTCACCGCGTCGAACGCCATTCCTTGACGAATCGTCAGATAATGCTATCTGACAGTTCGTCAGACAATGCAGCCGACCCCCGGAACGACCTGATGGCGCGTCCGCGCGACACCGACAAGCGGCGTGAGCTCGCGCAACGAGCCGCGGCGATCCTGGAGGAGAAGGGCCTCGGCATCTCCGCCGAGCAGCTCGCGCGCGAGCTCGACATCAACCGCACCACGCTGCTCTACCACTTCCCCACGTACGCCGAGATCATCCAGACCGTGCTCGGCGAGCTGCTCGTCGAGCAGGCGGCGTTCGTCGAGGCGCGGGTCGCCGAGCACGAGCATCCGCTCGATCGGCTCTTCGCGCGCGTGCGCGCCGCGCACTCCTTCCATCACGGCCACGACCGCCGCCTCCTCTTCCTCACCCAGGCGGTGGCGGTCACCGGCGGAGCGCAGGTGACCGAGATCATCCGCGGAGCATCCGACCTCTTCGCGCCGAGCCGGCGCGCGCTGGTGCAGGGGCTCGAGCGTGGGATCGAGGAGGGCACGGTCGCGCCCTGCGACGCGAGGGCGGTGGTCGCGCTCGTGCGCTCGGTCATCGACGGTCTCACCATCCAGCACGTCACCGAGGGGACGTCGGTCGAGCCCGTGCATCGCTTCCTCTGGGAGCACGTCCTCGCGCCGCTCAAGCGAACGAAACCGACGAAGTCGAAGCTCACGAAGACCACGAAGAGGTAGTCGCCCATGTTCTTCCGCAAAAACGGCGGCCAGCGCCCGCTCCGCATCGCCTATGGTCGCCTGTTCCACGAGGCGAACGCCTACTCGCCGGTGCGGACCACCCTCGAGGATTTCGAGCGGCTCCACCTGGTGTCGGGCGCCGCGCTCGAGCGCGCGAGCTCGCTGCGCGGCGTCGAGCTGAAGTCGTTCATGCCGCACGCCGAGCTCACCGGCTTCCGGCAGGCGGCGCGGCTCGCGGGCGGCGTCACCTGCATTCCCCTCGAGTCCGCGATGGCGGTGCCGGGCGGCCCGCTGACGCGCGGGTGCTTCGACGCGCTGGTCGGGCGCCTGCTCGATCGCCTCGAGCAGGCGCTCCCCCTCGACGGCGTCTACCTCGCGCTCCACGGATCGATGCAGGTCGAGGGGCTCGACGAAGCGCCCGAGGCCCATCTCCTGCGGCGGGTGCGCGAGCGGGTGGGGACGGCGGTGAAGCTCGCCGTCAGCTACGACCTCCACGCGAACCTCTCCCAGGGCCTGGTCGCGCCGGCCGACATCCTGGTGGCGTACCGGACGAACCCGCACTGGGATCTCGCGCCCACCGGCTTTCGCGCGGGGCGCCGTCTGGTCCAGGTGCTGCGCGGCGAGCTCGCGCCGGTTCACGCCTGGCGCAAGCTGCCCATGGTCCTGGGCGGCGGCACCACCATCGATTTCGTCGCCCCGATGCGCGGCGTGTTCCGCTTCATGCGCCGCCTGGAGCGCGATCCGCGCGTGATCTCGGCCAGCCTCTTCATGGTGCACCCCTACACCGACGCGGAGAAGATCGGCTGGGCGGTCCACGTCTGCACGAACGGCGACCGCGCGCTCGCCGACGAGCTCGCCGACCGGCTGGCCGACCGCGCCTGGGCGATGCGCGAGATCCCGCCGCCGCCGATGCGCGACATCGCGAGCGCGCTCGCCGAGGTGCGCGCGAGCGGCCGGCGTCGTCTCGGCCCGGTCACGCTGGTCGACGTCGACGACGTGGTCGGCGCGGGAGCCCCCGGAGGGAACACCCACCTGATCGGCGAGCTCGCGCAGACGGGGCGCGATCTCCGCGCCTACGTCCCGGTCCACGATCCGGCCCTGGTCGACGAGCTGCGCGACGTAGCGCTGGGCGCCGTGCGGGACGTCACGCTCCGTGGAACGCCAGGCTACGGGATGCCCGCGGTGTCAATCCGCGGCGCCGTCGTCGCGGCCCGCGCGGCGGGCGACTTCGGCCTCCTCGTCCGCCTCGACGTCGGCGAGCTGCGCATCGTGGTCGCCGAGCGCGCGCCGCTCCCGATTCACCCGAGCTTCTGGGCCTCGGTCGGGCTCTCCGCGCGCCGCGCCGATCTCATCGTCCAGAAGAACTTCTTCCACTACCGGATGTTCTACGCACTGATCTCCTTCCAGCACATCCCGGTGGTCAGCGCCGGCGCGACCAGCCTGGTCCGCGTGCGCGAGCAGGACTACGCCGTGCCGATGGCGCCGAAGGCGAAGCTGCACGACTGGCGACCGTCCGATCTTCAGCTGCGGAGGCTGTCGGCGGAGGAGCCCGTGGCGCCCCGGCCCGAGCCCCCGATCAGCCCCTGACGAGCGACGCTGCGTTCACGGCGCTCCCACGATGCGGACGGGCGAGAGCTTCTGCATGTCCTCGGGAAGAGTCCCTTCGTCGAGCAGCGCGCAGACGTGGTCGTCACCGGCGACGATCGCGCCCGCGGTGCGGCCGGTGCCCAGGTCGATGGCGGGCATCGCAGCCCCGACCTCGCCGGGCTTGGTCCCACGCCCCGTCAGTCGCCCCCAGCATTTCACGGCGCCGCCCGTCACGAGCGCGCCCGTGCTCGAGCTCGTGGCCGCGAGCGCCGCGACGGGGGGCTCGAGCTCGATCGCGGGAAGGGCGTCGCCCATCTGCCCAGGCGCGACGCCGCGAGGGGCGATGTCGCCGAGTCCAAGCGCGCCCTCGTCGTTCCGCCCCCAGCACTTCGCCTTCCCCCCGTCGTGGACGACGCAGCTGTGCGCGGCACCGAGCGCGAGGCCGTCGACGGAGACGGGCACTGCCACGACCGGTGGGCCGGACGGCGGAACGCGCCTGGCGCGCACGTCACGCGTGCATGAGACGCCCTACCCCGCGACCGGCGGCGGCGCGGACGATCCGCCGTCCGACGGTCCGAGGCTGGTCACGCACGCGTCGAGAATGCAGCGACGCAGCCAGAGATGCGCCGGATCGGCGTCCAGCCGCGGGTGCCAGAGCAGGGACACGGTCATCTCCGGCACGGAGACGGGGAGCGGGAAGCTGTGCATTCCGGCGCGCAGGCTCCCGGTGTGCCGCTCCGGGACGGTGGCGATCAGGTCGGAGGCCCGGGCCAGGGCGAGCGCGCTCGAGAAGCCGCCGACGATGATGGCGGTCTCGCGCGCGAGCCCGAGCAGCTCCAGGGCCTCGTCGATGGGTCCTCGCTCGAGGCTCTTCCGGGCCACGGTGACGTGCTCGCCCTCCGCGTAGTGAGCGGGGGTGATCTTCTTCACCTTGCTCAGCGGGTGCCCGGCGCGAACGGCCCCCACCAGGCGGTCCCGGAACAAGGCGTGGGCGCGCAGATCGGGCGCCGTCATCGTCTCCAAGACGCCAGTCTCGATGTCCACCGCTCCGTCGCGGAGCGGCGCGCCGTCCTTGTCCGCCTTCTGCAGGAAGCGCAGACGCACCCCGGGAGCCTCCGCGCGGACGCGCGCCAGGATGGCCGGCCCGACGTTCTCCACGAAGCCGTCGCTGGTTCGCAGCGTGAACGTGCGAACGAGCCGCTTCAGATCGAGGTTCTTCTGCGGCCGCAGGACCGCCTCCGCGTCCTGCACGAGCCCGCTGACGCAGTCACGAAGCTCCAGCGCCCGCGGTGTGGGAACGAGGCTGCGTCCGGCCCGGACCAGGAGCGGATCGCCCGTCGTCTCGCGCAATCGCGCGAGCGTCCGGCTCATCGCTGAAGGGCTGAGGCGCAGGCGGCGGGCCGCGCGGGCCACGCTCCCTTCGGCGAGCAGCACGTCGAGCGCGACGAGCAGGTTGAGGTCGGCCACGCCTGCACCTTACCAAGCCTCGACCCGGACATGGCGCGGGACGCACGTGTCGAGTGCAGAGGCCGCGTGTACCGCCACTCGACGCGTGGATTACCTTCCTTGCAACCGACGCAGGGAAAGGGACCGACCATGAAGAATTCGCTCCAGAGGTTCACGGAAGGCGCGAGCGCGGCGTGGGGACCGCTGACCTCCGAGCTGGTGGCGAGCCTTCGCCGCCAGATGGAGGAGCTCCTCGAGGCGCCGCCCGCGGAGGACTGGCTGTCCGCGCTGCACGAGGAGGCGGCCGAGTCCCGGGAGCTGTACCGCGATCCGGCGCACGCGTTCCTGCTCCTGGCGCACACGGAGTCCCCCGGGCTCTACCGCCCGCCTCACGATCACGGGAGGGGCTGGGTGATCTACGCCGTCCAGCGCGGGGAAACGGAGATGGGAACGTACGCGCGGATCCACGACGCGCAGGGAAAGATGCACCTCGTGAAGCGGGACTCCACCGTGGTCCGCCCGGGGGACGTCAAGGTGTACTTGCCCGGCGACATCCACGACACGCGCTGCACCGCGGGCCCCCTCCTCCTCTATCGATTCACGAGCTGCGATCTGAAGAAGGAGAACGTGACGAGGTACGCGCAGCGCAACGGCGTCTGGACGGACGGTGCATCATGAGCAAGCTGAAGCTGACGATCGCGTGCGACGACTACGACTACCTCGGGCCGCTGCGCGAGGGGCGGGTGCAGGCGGAAGGGATCGATCTCAACCTGCTCACGGTGGAGAGCGGCGTCCGCCACCAGCGCATGAACCAGTATGGCGAGTACGACGCCTGCGAGTATTCGATGGGCTCGTACATGGTCGCGCGCGCCCACGACATCGACGGGCTACTAGCGATTCCCTTCTTCCCGCGGCGGATGTTCGCCCACGGGTTCTGCTTCATCCGCGCAGGGTCCGGCATCAACCGGCCCTCCGACCTGAAGGGCCGCCGGATCGGCCTGCTCGGGTATCAGAACTCCCTGGCGCTCGTCGTCAAGGGAATGCTGATGCACAACTACGGTCTTCCCGTCACCGACGTCACGTGGGTGACGAACCGCGAGGAGAGGGTGGTCGGCAAGCGTCCGCCGAACATCAGGATCGAGCAGATCGAGGGGGGAAGGCGGCTCGAGGATCTCCTGCTGGCGGGAGAGATCGACGCCCTGGTGGAGCCGGACCTGCCCCAGGCGTGGCTCCAGGGCAAGGGCACGATCGCGCGGCTCTTCCCCGACCCGGAGAAGGAAGAGCGCGCCTATTACGAGAAGACGCGAATCTTTCCAATCATGCATCCCCTCGTCGTCAAAAAGGAGATCCTCGACCGCGATCCGTGGGTGGCCACCAGCCTCTACGAGGCATTCGTGGAGTCGAGGAGGCTCCACCGCGAATTCATGAAGCAGCCCCATCGTCTGAGCTTCGTGTGGAGCAACGTCGAAGAGGAGCGCCGGTTCTTTGGCAAGGATCCCTTCTACCAGGGGCTCCGGGAGAACCGCCACGACGTGGAGATCATGATCCAGTTCGCCGCGGAGCAAGGGATGCTCCCCCGCCCGCTCGGCGTCGAGGAGCTCTTCGCGGAGACCACGCGCGGGACGTGACGCGCGCGCTTGTCCTCGCCTCGTCGCAGCCCTATGGCACCGACGACACATGCTCCCCTCCCTCCGCTTTAACGCGCTCTGGAGCGCGCTCGGGGCGCGCGGCCCCGGGGGCGACGTCTTCTCCAGCCTCTGCGCGGCGTACGACGAGCCGCATCGCGCGTACCACACCGCGCGCCACATCGGCGCCTGCCTCCGGCTCCTCGACGATCCGGAGATCGCCGCGCTCGCCGTGCATCTCCCCGAGGTCGAGGCGGCGATCTGGTTCCACGACGCGATCTACGACACGCACGCCGGTGACAACGAGGAGCGCAGCGCGCAGCTGCTCGAGGCGAGCCTGACGGGCGCGGGCGTCGCCGCCGAGGTCGTCGCGCGCAGCGCCGCTCATGTGCGCGCCACCAAGGACCACGCCACCGACTCGGCCGACGGCCATCTGGTGGTCGACATCGATCTGTCGATCCTCGGGGAGAGCCCCGAGCTGTTCGCCCGGTTCGAGGAGGAGATCCGCCGCGAGTACGCCTGGGTCGACGCGGCGGTCTACGTGGCGGGCCGCGCCGCCGTGCTTCGCCGCTTCGTCGACCGCCCGTTCATCTACGGCACGACGCTCTTCCGCGCGCGCTACGAGACGAAGGCGAGGGCGAACGTCGCCGCGTCCCTGCGCGCGCTCGGCGCCGTGGGGTAGATTGCGCCAGACATGCGACTCGCGAAGCAGGTGCCCGGGCTCCTGATCTTCCGCTGGGACGCGCCGCTCTTCTTCGCGAACGCCGACACGTTTCGTGCGCGGATCATCGAGCTCGTCGACGGCGCGAAGATCCCGATCACGTGGGTGGTCGTCGCCGCGGAGCCGATCATCGATGTCGACACCACCGCCGCCGAGATGCTCGACGAGCTCGACACGGAGCTGGCGACGCGCGGCGCCGAGCTCGCCTTCGCGGAGCTCAAGGATCCGGTGCGGGATCGGCTGGAGCGCTACGGCTTGCACCAGCGCATCGGGCGCGACTTCTTCTTCCCACGATCGGCGCAGCGGTGAAGACCTTCCTCGATCGCCACGAGGCGACGCCGTGGGTCGACTGGGAAGAGTCCGCCGAGGCATGACCGCGGCGGGCCTGGAGGAACCTGCGCACCTCGTCCGGAACGCACACGAGCGCGAGGATGCGCATGCGGCCTTGACAGCTTGGGCACGCGACGGCGTCGATGCCGAGGGTGCGGAGCAGCTCCGCCCAGGAGCGGTACCGGCAGCCTGCTCGTGGGCGTGGCGCGCGTCGCCATGTCGTAGCGCAGGCCGTCGCACCTCACGTCGCGAAGCTCGTGATCGACGCCGAGGCCCAGACCGATGCGCGTCGTGCTCTTGGTACTTCCCATGCGGCGGCGAGTGCCTGATCGACGGGCGAGGCCGGCTGACGTCGGCCACGTTCGTGAGCCCGTTCTTCTCCTGGGCGATGCTCTTCCAGCTCCCGCTCAAGTGGTCGCCGGTGCGTCCCGTCGCCGGGCTCACGGGGAGCTGGACGCCGCTCGAGCCGCACGGATCGGTGACGACCTTCGGTGCGACGCTCGGGATGGCGTGGCAAGCATGGTGACGCATGCTGTTCCGGGAGCTTTTGTGCAATGATCAGCTCGTGGGGCTGAAGCCCCCTCATCCCCCCTCATCCCCCCTCATCCCGAGCAAGGAACGCATGAACACCGCTCTTCTCCTTCGTCCTCTGATCGCGACTGCCGCCCTCGCGCTCGCCGCGCTCGCGGCCTGCAGCAGCAGCACCACAGACTCCTGCTCGTGCAACGCCGAGGTCAACGGCGACAAGCAGACCGTCGCGTGTGGCGCCGCCGCGTGCGTCGGCGGGACGACCGTCACCTGCAGCTCCACGGCCGCGGTGCAGACCGGCGGTTCGTGCACGAGCGGCGGCACGAGCGGCGGCACGAGCGGCGGCACGAGCGGCGGCACGAGCGGCACGAGCGGCGGCACGGGCGATTGCGCGGCTCTCGCCACCTACTGCGCGACGAAATGCGCGATGCCGGCGAGCGTCAACGCGGCCTGCGTGGACGCGGCGAACGCGGGCGATCAACAGAAGTGCGTGGCCTGGCGCGCCGTCAACGGCTCGCTCTGCAAGCCCTGACGGGGCTCGAGAGCGACCTGCTCCCGTGCGTAGGAATGAGATTGCGCCAAGGCCGATGATCCACCGAACCTCGCTCGCGGTCGTGCTCGTGATGGCCGTCAGCTGCGCGCCGGCTCCTTTGACATCACCTTCGACCCACCCCCGCACGACGGCCGGGGCCCGTCGCCGCGTCCTCGGCGCCTCCGCATGAGGGAGGTTCTTACGTCGAGGTGTTCGACAGCCTCGTGAAGCGGATCGAATCGACGCACGTGTTCCCACCAGCGTTCGTGAAGGTCGTGGGTCACCCGTGCGCCGCCGACGTCCCCGTCCTTCGGGAGGAGATGCTCCGCGCGAAGACGCGCGAGGACGCGCTCATCGCGCTCTCGCATCTGCAGAACAGCCTGCGTGACGGCCATTGCTGGCTCGAGAAGCCGAGTGCCGTACGCCACCGGCCTTACGCGCTCGGCGTCTCGTGATGGGCCGGCGGAACGCTCGCCGCTCCGGACGTTCGCGTGAGCGCGCTCCGCTCGCCCGCGCTCGAAGGTCGCGTTCACGTCGGATATCGCGTCGCCGAGGAGCCCTTCACCCACGCGCGGAAGGGCACCGAGCGGAAGCTCCGGACATCGACCACCCGCCGCCGATGGCGGAGGGTGGTGTGGTGCTCACCAGCGGCGGTCAGTACGTCGTTTGGGCGATGGGTGCGCACGCCATCGACGGAAACGCCACGGTCGCGTTCGCTCCCGCGAGCTCGTCGCCCGATCTACGCGGTCCGCGACTTACTCACGAGTGAAGGCGCAGAGCGAGGGCGCTGTCTCGGCTCTGAGCACCCGCGTGCAGGGGAGCGTCCTGCGCCCGCCTCTCAAGGGAGGACGACCGTGAAGGTCTGCGTGGTCTTCTCGCGCCCGTCGGTGTTCGTATAGGTCCACCGGATGACCGCCTCGCTGCCCGGCCGGTAGTCGTAGCGGGAGAGCACGATGGCCGTCACCAGCGAAAGGCGCGCGTGCGGCCCAAGTGTCAGCTTGATGGGGGCCTCGATGCGGATCGGGCTGTCGCCCGCCGACGTGGGATGGGACCGGAGGGTGATCGCCCCGCTCAGCTCGACGCTCTGCGAGCTCTCTGGCGGACTGAAGGTACTGAGCGTCCTGTCCGTCGGATTGACGAGCGCCCCGTGAAGGACGAGGTACCTCGGCTCGATGCGGACGGGTGAGTCTGCAACGAACCGCAGGTGCCGCGCCTCCGTGAGCCACCCGTCCGGGGGCTGGTCGGGGAAGACACTCCGCGTCACACCGGGTGTCGGAGGCGACGGCATGACCGCGAACCCCAGAGGAGCGAGCTCGTCAGATATCGGGGTCGTCATCGGCATGGTGACGGCGGCGGTCGGCAGACCGGAGTGAGACGGAGCATCGGCATCGGCGCCGGCTGGACGTGAAGGAGCCGGCGCCGGGGCAGTCTTGCCGCAGGCAACGAGGGCCGCGAAGCACACGAGGGATCGGAGACTCAACTGGAGCTCGAGACTACCCGGATCCCGCGCGCCGCTCTCGGGGCTCTTCGGTCCCAGGAAGACCTGAGCGACGGGACCTCGCGGCGGGGCCGGATCGGGGGGACGAGCGTCTCGTCAGTCCGTCGCTTCGAGCCACTCGACCGCGACCAGAGTCTCGGCCTTGTTCCGGTCGGGCACAGGCAGCACGACGACCCGCGCACGCGCGTTGGTGGCCAGCCGCGGCGCCGACGGCACGCCCGCATCGCCGAGGCTTTTAGACCGAGGTACGTGTCGCGCAGCACGCCCGCGTCCTGTCGAAGCGCGCCGCTGAGGTAACGCGTCGGTGTACCCGGCGCCAGCGCGCGCGCCACGAGCAGCAAGCGCACCGCGCCGGCGAACGCCCACACGAGCCCGCCGACCATTACGGCGAGGAGCGCGTGCAGGCCGCCCACCGGGCCGCGTCGACTCGCGACGATCGCGACGAGTCCCTCACGCGGGCGACGTCCCGCTCCGAGAGCGGCGCCGGCTCGCCGACCGGAGGCGCCAGGGCCGCGCGTGCGGGCCGCGGCGCGGCGTAGTCGACGGCGAGGCGCACGAGCTCGCGCCCGCCCACCAAGCGCACGACGGCGCGCTGACCCGGCCGAAGACGCGCGGTACGGGAGAGCAACAGGCCACCCACGCCCGCGAGAACGGCCTTCGTGACCCACCCGACACGCGGCCACAGCGCGCTGCGCGCCACGATCGTCTCGAACCCCTCGCCTCACCGACCACCACGACAGCATCGCACGCACCGCGTCGAGCACGAAGGCGAGTGCACCGCTCTGAGGTGAGAGCTGCTGCGAGCGACGCGAGGTGAACTGCAGCGTTGCAATCGTCGTCGAGGCCTCGACACGAAGAGGCTCGCTGGTTCCGGTGCTGCGATTGTGCTCGACTGCTTCGAGGAGCGGCTCACGGATGAGCACGAACGAGCTCGAGCAGTACGTCTTCTTCACCGTCGTCGGCGCCGTCGGCGCGTTCGGGCTCTACTGGCTGTTCGTGATCGCGCCGCGCGCGCGGATTCGAGAGCCTGCCGCGTGGTCGCAGAAGCGCGGGCTTCGCTTCATGCCGCC
>JAYTBL010000375.1:0-4464 GCA_043736975.1 Polyangiaceae bacterium | reverse complement strand
CGCTGACCGTCCTCTATCGAGCGAACGACCCGTCCGACGCGCTCGTCTCGAGCACTCTGGAGCTGTACTTCGGAGCCATCCTTCTGGCGATCCTCGCGAGCGTCGCGCTCGTCTGCGGCATCGCCTTCGTCGTCGTGAGCCGCTGATCGCGAGGACCTCTCTGCGAGTAACCAAGGTAGCAGGCAATGGCTTGCAAGTCGGGGGGCGGTGGGGGCCGCACGCCGGTTGGCCTCAGCCCGAGCGACCTCGCTTTTGCGTGGGGCCCTTGCGTCGCGCTGTAGTTTTCCTCGGCGCAGCGCGCGGCGGCCGAGGGGGGTACGGTGGAGCCCCATCGAGCTCGGCGAGAATCGCGACATCGGCGAGATCTTTCGCTCGTCCGGACGCGAGCTTGTTCTTCATGAGCGCGACGCGGCCCAGGAAGAAAACGTCGTTTGATCCCATTTTCCCCGCGAGGCGAGTCTTCCATGCCTCCGCGAAAGTCACGCCCGTGATGCTCGTCATCAGATCGATGCGGAGCGGCGGGTTGCCGAGCGTCGCCATGCGGTCGGGCGTGGCAAACGCGTCGACCTCTGCGGCAAGAGCCCGAAACCCGAACTCGGAGAGCGCGGCGACGAGAGCCGTGGCGTTCGCTCGCGTCGGTTCGACGAAGATGTCGAGATCAGCGGTCGCGCGCGGTCGACCGTTGGCCGCGAGCGCGTGCGCTCCGACGACGAGGAAGCGCACGCGGTTCGAGCTCAACAAGTAAAAAAACTCGTTCCAGTCTTGGGGCAGGTCCATCGTCGTAGATCCCGGGGCTGCGGCGTCGGAGGGATTCGACCGCGGCGACGCGAGACGTCACTGTCTGTGCGGCCCAGTACCGAGCCTCGTCGCGAGCTGCTTCCTCGGGCGTCGTCCAACACATCACCTTCACCCGATAACGATAGCGCGTCCTACGAGCTCAACGTCGTCCAAGATCACTCGCTGAGCTGCTCTCCTCGCAGGCGTGCGCATGCTGAGGACGCGCACTTTCCTTGGCCGTCTCGAGCGTGCCTCGCTGCATGAACGAGACCCCCTACCGCCTCGCGACGTACGCGCAGTCGAAGTCGATCGTGCGGGCCGTCACCGGCGACGAGCCCGCGATCTTCGCCTATCGCCCGGTCGCGCTCGTTCCCAGCGAGGAGGCCTTCTCCTTCATGACCATCGAGAAGGACCTCGGCCAGCAGCTCACCCGTCTGGGCCACGAGGCACCGCACACCATCGCCAAGGCGCTGAGCATCGCACGCGACCGCCATCGACGTGCACGACCTCTCGCTCGGCGCCGACGGCCGCGGGGTGCTCGAGTGATCGGCTGACGGTGCTCGCGATGGGCACGGCCGCCACGCCCGTGCAGGGCACGCTGGCGCCGCAGGGCGCCCGTGTGACGAACCTGCATCGCGCGTCGGCGCGCAAAAGGAGGGACTGGCACGCGTGCATCCCGACGGAACGGCGTTTTGGTCATTCACCTCCCGGCGCGCGCGGTCGTCGCGAGCAAGGTCAATTCACCGAGCAGGTCGCAGGGAAGTCGGTCGGCGCGACGACCCGACCACCGAGCTGACTGCAGAACTTCGCGGGCGCGACGCGACCCGGCACGACGGTCTGCTCGATCACGATGTCGCGACCGGAGGTGGGGTTCGCGGCTCCCGGGACGGTGATGGTACCGAGCGCGCCGGCGTACACACCGGTCGCCGCCACGGGCGTCTTCGGCACGTTGTTCGTCTGACCGACCGTCTCCGACTTCGATACGGTCGGCGGAGGCCCGTTTCCGGCGCCGACCTTCAGCGCCGTGAGCTTCAGCTCGATCGTCGCCGGAGCCGTGCCCTCGACGCCGCCATCTTCCGGCGTCAGGACGAGGAGCGATCCGACAATGAGAGAGCTATGCATCGCATGGCCGTAGCACGCAGCGACGCGCTTGCTGTGCATCGCCGACATCTTCGTCGCGACGAACGATCTCCTGCGACGACGGCGATCGCGCGGGCTCCTGGTGAGGAGCACAGCTCTGGCATCCTCCGAGGACAACCCGCGTCAACGCGCCGGTCCGCGGCGAGCGCGCGCGTGCGGCCCTCGAAGAACGCCCACGCGAGTGCGCGCCGAGGGCCGCGGCGTGCTCGAGTGACCGGCTGACGGATTAGCGTCGTCGGCTACGCGAAGGCGAAGAGCACGGCCTCGATCGCCGGGCCGCTTCGTCCCCGGGTCGGCTGGAGCACCGCTCGTCGTGCCTGGATTCGCGCCAGGATCGGGACCTTGGACCTCGTCTCCGCCGCCGCGTCCTGCGAGGCCCGTACCGATCGCCCAGAGACCAAAGTTCAAACGTGTGATCAGACGCTGCTGGCGTTTCGGGACTACCTTTGCCGTCGTGGGCGATGTCGAGGAGGAGTGGCTCTGGGGCTGGGACCCCACGCCCGGCATCGTCTCGGTCTGGGCCGAGGCCGACGGGCGCGCGTGGGTCTGGCGGCGCGTCGCCGGCGAGCTCTTGCGCGAGGACGTGCGCTTCCGGCCCTGGGTGCTCCTGTCCTCGCTCGACGACCTCCAGCACCTCGGCGAAGAGCTGATCGCCGAGCATCCCGGACGCCCCGCGCGCGGCGTCGTGACCTGCCGCGAGCTCAGCGGATCGGGCACGCTGCGCTGGTTGGTGCGCGCGGACGACGGTCGCGCGCTCCTGTCCGCCATCTTCCGCGGCGCGTCGCGGCGCTCGGGGCGGCGCATCGAGCACCCGCGCGACATGGACCCGGGATCGATCCTCGCGCTGCCGCCCGACGAGCAGTACCTGGTGGCCTCGGGTCGCACCTACTTCCGCGATCTCGCGTGGAGCGAGCTGCGCCGCGCGCAGATCGACCTGGAGACGACGGGGCTCGATCGCGAGCGCGATCGCATCTTCCTCGTCGCGCTGCGCGGCGCCGACGGCCACACCGAGACGCTGGAGGCGGAGGGGGCGAGCGACGACGGCGAGGCCGATCTCCTCGTGCGGCTCGCGCAGCGCGTGCGCGAGCTCGATCCCGACGTGATCGAGAACCACAACCTCCACGGCTTCGATCTGCCGTTCATCGTGCGCCGCGCCGAGCTCCACCGCGTGCCCCTCGAGCTCGGTCGTCTCCCGGGGCTGCGGCAGCGGCCGGCGCAGCGCGGCGTGGCGCAGCCAGGAGGCTCGAAGCGGCGCTTCCGCTTCACGGTGCCGGGGCGCGAGCTGATCGACACGATGGACGCGGTGCGCCGCCACGATTTTTCGGCGCGCGATCTCCCGGGCCACGGCCTCAAGGCGGTGGCCCGGCACTTCGGGCTGGCCGGCCCCGCCCGCGAGTACGTGCCGGGCGCGCGCATCCACCAGGTGTTCCTCGCCGATCCCGAGCGCGTGCGGCGCTACGCCAAGGACGACGTGGTCGAGGCGGCAGGGATCGCGGAGCTGCTCGGTGGGGCCGCGTTCGCGCTGGCGCGCATGGCGCCGCGACGCTACGAGCGGCTCGCCGATGCCGGCGCGGCGACCGGGGTGATCGATCCGTTGCTGGTGCGCGCCTACCTGCGCAGCGGCGCCGCGCTACCCGTGCACCAGCCCGGCGACGGCACCCCGCACAACGGCGCCGCGCTGCATCTCTTCGCCACCGGCGTGGCCACGCGCATCGTCAAGGCCGACGTGGCGAGCCTCTATCCCTCGCTGATGCGCGAGTACCGAATCGGGCCGAAGCGCGATCGGCTCGGGGTGTTCCTCACCATCGTCGATCGCCTGGTCGTGCAGCGGCTCGAGGCGAAGGCGCGGGGGCGCGCGGCGCCGCCAGGGTCGCCCGAGCGCTTCGCCAACGAGTCGCTGTCGGCGGCGATGAAGCTGGTCGTCAACTCGGCGTACGGGTACCTCGGCGCGCCGTCGCTCACGCGCTTCGCCGACGTCGACGCCGCGAACGAGGTCACGCGCCACGGTCGCGAGCTGCTGGGGCGCATGTGCCGCGAGCTCGAGGAGCGCGGTGTCACGCTCCTCGAGGCCGACACCGACGGCGTCTACTTCGCGGTGCCCGACTCGTTCACCGAGGCCGACGAGCGCCGCGTGGTGCGCGAGGTCGCGGAGCTCTTGCCGCCGCTGGTGCGCCTCGAGCTCGAGGGGCGCTACGCGGCGATGCTCTCGCACGAGCCGAAGAACTACGCGCTCAAGCCCTATGGCGGTGGGCCGATCGTGCTGCGCGGCGTGGCGTTTCGATCGAGCCGCGCAGAGCCGTTCGGCGAGGCGTTCCTGCGGCAGGCGCTCGAGCACCTGCTGGCGGGCGACGTCTTCGCCGTGCGGGCCCTCTACCTCGACGCCGTGACGGCGCTGCGCGCCCGCGCGGTCCGCACGCTCGACGTGACCGCGAGGGTGCGCCTGACGAAGACGCCCGACGAGTACCTCTCGACCCGCGAGCAGCGCCGCGAGCTGCCCTACGAGGCGGTGCTGGCGAGCGGCCGCACCCGCTGGGCGGTGGGCGAGCG
>JAYTBL010000374.1:0-1663 GCA_043736975.1 Polyangiaceae bacterium | reverse complement strand
CGTAGAGGACCGCGAGGTTCTTCAGCGCCGGGAAGTGCTTGGGGTTGAGATCCACCGCGCGCTCGAGCTCGCTGATGCCGTCGTAGATCTGGCCCTGTTTTCCGTAGATCAGCGCGAGGTGATAGCGGAGCCGGTACGCGAGCGGGTCGACGGTGATGCCCTTGCGGAGCATGGCGATCGCGAGGTCGATGTCCCCCGCCTTGTAGGCGGCGATCCCGTCCTCGAGGTACTTCGCGGCGTTGCGGTTGATCTCCTCGGGATCCTGAGTCGCGGGACCGCGATCGGAGGACGCGCGCTCGAGCAGGCGCGTCACCTTCGCCAGCATCTCGGCGATGCGGAACGGTTTCTCGATGTAGTCCTCGATGCCGTAGTTCGCCTTGAGATCCTCGGCGATGCGCCAGCCGCGGTAGACCGCGCTCATCATCAGGATCGGGATCGACCCGTACTTGTCGCTGCCCTTGATGCGCTTCGCGATGTCGAAGCCGTGGAGCTCGGGGAGCATCGCATCGAGCAGGATGAGATCGGGCGCCTCCTCCTTCACGAGGCGGAGCGCCATGAGCCCGCGATCAGCCTCGATGACCTGATGCCCCTTGTCGGTGAGGAGGCGTCGAACGAGCTTGCGGATGTCCTCCTCGTCGTCGACGACGAGGATCTTCTTGCCGCTTCCGCCGCTCTTCTGCGGGCCCATGCCAGCAGCGTCACGGAGCGTGTCGGAGAGCATCTCGACCTTCGAGATCTCCTCGCCGAGCGAGCCGAAGTCGCTCGTGGAGACGGCGCCCTCGGCCGCCGCCTCCTCCATCTGCTCGTCGACGACGACCGACGAGGCCTGCGGGGAAATGCTCTCCCGCTCACCGCGCGCGCTCGTCTCCGCGGCGTCGGCGACGGAGCGCTCGGCGTTGCCGCGCGACGCCGCGAGCCGCTCGAGCGCCTCGGGGGGCGCCAGCGGTCCGGCGTAGTGCGGCTCGCCCATGTCCTTTGCGTCATACGCGTCGCGGATGGTGCGCTCGAGCGTGCTGGTGATCGCGACGTAGGGATAGACGCGGCGCCCGGTGACGAACTCGAGCTCGTCGATGGCGCGTTTGTCGCGCGGGTTCGCCATCGCGAGGAAGAGACGGTCGTCGCGGGCGAGCACGGGGAGGATCCGGCTCGACTCCGCGACCTCGCGCGGTACGAGGTCGAGGTACTCGATGGGGATCGCGATCTGGTTGAGATCGATGCCGGGGACGCCGAGCTGCTCGGAGAGCGCGCGCAGCACCTCGGTCTCGGAGACCGTGCCGCTCTGCGCGATGCGCGACGCGAGCGGGATGCCGTCCTGCGCCGTCCTCTGCTTCTCGAGCTGGTTGTCGAGCTCGTCCTGGGAAATGAGCTTTCGCTTGAGAAGAATGCGGCCGATCTGCTTCTTCTCGTCGGTCATTGCCCCGGCGACAGCGTAACCTGCGTGCCCCGCAGAAACCTACAGGCGATTGCACGACGGCCCCGCGGATGCCTCCATCCTGCTGCGGTCGTCGACTTCTCGGCGCCTGGCCCGCACCCCTCCGTGGGCGCGACGGCGAGCTGGGTCGCGCCGTCGAAGATGCCTCGCGAAGAGGGTGCTCGTCCCCTTGGTCAGAACCGTGGCCTTCGAGCCCGCGTCGGCCCGCCATTCGCCGAGGTCCAACGGGTC
>JAYTBL010000373.1:0-4472 GCA_043736975.1 Polyangiaceae bacterium | reverse complement strand
GCCGACTACACCGCGGCCACGTTGCCCATCGTCCTCGACCCCGTCTGCTCGGGCGTGCCGTGCAACGAGAGCAGCACCTGCGTCGGCAAGAAGTGCGTTGACTCGGCGGTGGATTGCGTGAGCGGGACGTGCACCGATCCCGGGCAGACCGCGCCCGATGGCGGGCGCGGCGGCGATGGGCACTGTCGTCTGCTCGACCGTCGGCGGTACGGGCTGCGGCCCCAGCGGCGCGTGCCTCGCTGCATTGTACACCGCCAATCCCGACTACTACCTCTGCTCGTAGGCCTCGAGCGCCTCCGGTCTGCGGACGTGCGGCGACCGGTGACATCAGAGGAGAGGCGTCGGAGACCGAGCGCGTGGTGCTCCCGAAGTCCGCGCCGCGCGCGAGTTCGCTCGGCCGCTACCCGATCTCGGCAGCGGCCCCGTCCGCACCTCCGTGCACACGCAAGTGCCTGACGCCGACTGCCTCTGGGCGTGGAACACTGGGCTTGCGCACCTCCGTGGCGTGCCGCTCGATCTCGTGAACCATGGGCATCCTCGAGCCGCGCGGCTTCCGTCGCGATCAGGCCGGCTACGTCACCGCGTTCCTGCGCGAGACCGCGGGCCTGGTGGTGACCCTCCCGCTCACGCCGGGCTTCGAGATCGAGCTGCTAACGCACGCCCCGGACCAGACGACGGGCGCGGCCACGCTCGCCGACGCAACGGGCACGTCGCTCCCCTTCGGCAAGCTCGACGCGGTCGCCTTCTCGGAGCTGATCCGTGACCTCGAGGCCCTCCGCCCCACCTGAATCACCGAGCGCGTGCTCGGCCCCTCAGGTCGACGACGGACGAACGTAGTGATCGAGCAGCCGATCGAGCGCGCTCAGCGGCGTCTGGCACAGGCCGACGTGCGGCGCGGACGTCTGGAGGACCGTGCTGCGCGGCGCGACCAGCCAGCTCCAGCGCTCGCGCAGCGGAAGCTCACCGATGGGACCCGAGCCCACGCCGCCCGCCGACGTGCGGATGAACGCCTGGAGATGATCGCGGACCGTCTCGAGGTCGACGGTCGGCGAGAGCGCGCGCAGTCGCGCCTCGTCGAGCTCGATCACTGCCTTCAGGAAGGCGTGGTCTGCGCAGAAGACGATCACGCCCACGTTGAGGAACTCCTCGCGCTCTACCCGCGGCACGATCCGCACGACCGCGTAGTCAAACGACGGCAGCGTGGGCACGACGAGCCTCCTCGAGGAATGCCGGGAGCGCGGCGAGCCGCGCGTGGAACCAGGCGAGGTAGGCGGCGCGATGCGCAGCGTCGTCGGCGAAGCCGTCCTCGGGCCGCAGCCAGCACGACGGGATCTCGGCGATGATCCGCGCGACCACCTCCGGCGTGAGCGCGCTCCGCAGGTGCGTGGCCGCGCCCTCCAGGTCCGAGGCCCACCGCAGGAGCACGTGCTGGGCGGTCAGCACGAACGGGTCGTCCGCGCCGTCGAGCGGATCGTTCGGTCCCCACCCGTGATGGAAGTACAGCGCGGCCCCGTGATCGATGAGCCAGATACGCTTGTGCCACTGCAGGAGGTTGGCGTTGCGCGCGGTGCGGTCGACGTTGGTGACGAGCGCATCGAACAGGACGATGCGCGAGGCGTTCGCGGCATCGGGCACGACCCCGGCGGCGGGGTCGAAGGTGATGCTTCCGGGCAGGTAGTCGAGCCCGAGGTTCGTGCCCGCGCTCTTCTCGAGCGGCACGCTCAGCTCGGGATCGGGCTCGCTCGCCGAGAGCGCGGCGTCGAGCTCGACCAGCGCGAGCTCGGGCACGAGCAGCCCGGCAGCGCGACCGAGCTCACCGGCCACGAGCTCGGCCACGAGCGCCTTGTGACCCTGCCCCGCGCCGCTCAGCTTCACCACGTAGAAGCCGAGATCGTCGGCCTCGACGAGCGCCGGCACGGAGCCGCCCTGCTTGAACGGCATCACGTAACGAAGGGCCCGGACCGCGCGCATCTCAGGCAGGTTAGCGCGAACAGACGTAGTGCACGTGGAGCGACGCGCTGTCGTCGAAGAGCATCTCCTGCTTCGGCGGCTTGAACGTCCAGGTGGCCGTCGCCCGTTGCAGGCACGAGCACATGTCGATCGCCTCGGGATCGAGCGGGGGATGCTTCGCGTCGTAGCGTGACCACACCGTGTGGCACTTGGCGCCTGTCACGCGGCCGTCGCGGACGCTCACGTCGAGGACGATGTCGATGGTGCCGTCGAAGCGATGCGAGGCCACGCCGCACGCGTCCACCGAGGGCTGATTCTTCTGCGCGACGGCGACGGCGTCGGCGCGATCGAACTCTTCGCTGGAGCCGACCTGTGCCGCCGAGATCGCCTTGCGCCCGCCGGTCGAGGTGGCGGCGACCGGCGCGCCGGTGGCGGCAAGGGAGCCGCGCAGCATGACGAAGCCCACGATCGCGATCCCGACCACGATCATGAGGGCGAGCCCGGCGAGTACCACCGCGATGACCCCGAGCCCCGCGGTCGCCGGCGCGGGCGGCGCCGGCTGCGTGGCCACGAAGGGCGCGGTGGTGCGAAATGGAGGCGGCGGCAGGTACCGGGCGGGCTGCGCGTGGGCCGCGGTGACCGCGATCCGGAACGCATCGCGCAGTTCCGCGGCGTCACGGAAGCGCTGCGCGGGCGTCACCGCGAAGGTGCGCTCGAGGACGGCGCCGAGCCCCGCCGGCAGGTCGGGGCGCACCTCTGCGAGGCGCACGCCGCTCGTCCCGCTCATCACCGCGCGCATGATCGCGGGCAGGCTTTCGGCGCCGCGGTGGGGCCGCTGCAGCGTCGCTGCCTCGAGCATCGTGAGCCCGACCCCGAACACGTCGGTGGCGGGTGACGGCGGCGCGATCTGCGGGTCCCACTGCTCGGGCGCACCGTAGAGCGGTGTGAAGCCGGTCCTGCCCAGCGCGGTCTGGAAGACAGAGAGCTGCGTGCGCGCGGTGCCGAAATCGAGCAGCTTCGGCTCGAGCGAGCCCGACGCCGCGCGCGAGAGCACGAGGTTGGACGGCTTTAGATCCCGGTGCATGATCCCGCGACCATGCGCGAACGCGAGCCCGTCGAGGATGGGGTCGAAGATCTCGCGCAGCTCGCCGATCGAGAAGTGGCGACCCTGCGCGCGCCGCGTCTCGATCTCCTGCTCGAGCGTCGGTCCGGAGAGCAGCTCGAGGACCACCCACGGCAGCCGCAGGCCGCTTCGCTCGAGCGCCCCGACGTCGTACATCCGCACGATCGCCGGATGCGAGAGCGAGAACAGGATGCGGGCCTCGCGCAGGTACTCCTCGGCGGCGCGCGTCGGGTCGGTCGATCCCTGATCGAGCTTCAGGAACTTCACCGCGATCGGCTCGCCGAGCACGGTGTGCATGCCGGCGTAGACCACGCCGAAGCCTCCCTCGCCGAGCAGGCGATCGACGCGGAACTTTCCCGCGAGCACCACGCTGATGACTCCCAGGGGATCGCTCATGACGCCGGCACGAAACGTATCGCGCTAGACGACCGCGGTGCGAGCGTCGTGCTCGCTGGGCGGTGGGGGCGGGCGCGCCCGCTCCGAAGGAGGGGGAGGCGCCTCGGGAGGCTGTTGGCCGATGCTCCGGGTGCAGGCTTGCGCAACCAGAGTCACCAGCGCCAGGCCGAAGACGGCCCCGCACTCACGAGAGTTCATGAGGACTCCCAACGTCCCCTCGCCGGGCGCCTTCAGGACCTGCGTCAAGAATCTGACGCGGCGGCGCGGTCAGAAGCTCTTGCCGTCGACCATCTTCACGTCGACCTTGGCGAGGTCGAAGTCGTCCAGGCAGCGCAAGTTGACGGCGATCATCGGGCTACCGTCGCGTTTGGTGCCTCTGGCGAACGACGTGACGCCGCAGGTCTTGCAGAAGAGGTGGTGGATGTTGTGCTTGTTGAACTGGTAGTCGGTCAGCTCGTCCTCGCCGGACTTCAGCGTGAACGCTGCGGGTGCGACGAAGGAGAGCAGCGAGCCCTTCTTCGCGCACATCGAGCAGTTGCAGCCCATCCCCGCGTCGGCGGCGATGCTCACGTCGTAACGGACCTTCTGGCAGTGGCAGCCGCCACTGTGGAGCGCGGGTTCGGACATGCCGCCGAGTCTGCCACGTTTCTGCGCCGATTAAGTCCCGCAGCGCGCCACTTCCGTGTCTCATGACGGCAGAAGGTGGTGACCGATGGGCGACAAGTCTCCGAAGGCGAAAGACAAGAACAAGAAGCAGGACACCAAAGGCAAGAGCCAGAAGCAGGACGCTGCGAAGGCCAAGCAGGCAGTCGGCGGCCAGAACGCCGTCGGCAAGAAGAAGGGCTGACCTCCCGATCGCGCGCGCGGGTCAGAACGTGACCCCGAGCCCCACCTGCCGCGGCGGGTCGGGGCGCGCGCCGAACGGTCTCCGCGACACGATGCCGCCGGCGTCGAGGTGCTGATCGATCGCGGTGTCGATGGGTCAGCCTGCAGGCTCGAGGAT
>JAYTBL010000372.1:0-1666 GCA_043736975.1 Polyangiaceae bacterium | reverse complement strand
GGGCGTGCTCGTCGAGCTTGCCGCCGCCGTGCGCGACGCCCGCGACGGCGACTTGATCGCGCTGACCAGCACCCTCGAGGAGACAGGTGACGACCTCGCCGCGTGGTCGAGCCTGACCGGCAGGGACCTCTTCCCGCTCGCGGAGTCGATCGCTGCCGTGCGCGAGCACTGGCAGAAGGAGCGCGCGATCCACGAAACCCTCGCGGAGATCTTCCACTGTGCGTGATCGCGCCGGCAGCGCAGGGGTCACGATCGGCGTGATGGCGCGGGCGCCCGTCGCCGGACGGTGCAAGACGCGGCTCGCCAAGACGCTCGGTGCCGAGGGCGCGGCGCGACTCTACGCGGCGATGCTCGCCGATCGGCTCGCGGCGCTGGACGCGCTGCCTGGGGCGCGCTGCATCATCGTCGCCGCACCCGAAGACGACGGCGTCTCGGTGCTCCGGGGCCTCGCGCCGGCGGGCTGGGAGATCGTGGAGCAGCGCGGCGCCGACCTCGGCGCGCGCCTGGGAAATGCGTTCCGCGATCTCGTCGGCGGTGGTGACCTCGTGTGCCTCGTCGACAGCGACTCGCCAACCGTCTCCTTCGCGACGCTCTGGGCGGACCTCGCGAAGCCGCGCGGACCGAGGACGGTGGTGGCCGGTCCCTGCGAGGACGGCGGATACTACCTCATCGGAATGACGTCGCTCGAGCTCGGGGTTCTGCGTGACGTTCCGTGGAGCACCAGCGGCGTGATGCGCACGACGCGAGAGCGCTGCGCCGAGCTCGGCCTGCGTCTCGAGGAGCTCGCCGAGGCGTACGACGTGGACGAAGCGCCAGAGGTCGACCGCCTCGCGCGAGATCTCGTCGCGAGCCCCGAGCTTGCGCCGCGGACTGCCGCTGCGCTGCGCTCGTTTCACGATCGACCGCGGCCGGCGGGAGACGCGCAGTGAAGGCGCGCGTCGTCGCGGTGGTACCCGCGCTGGACGAGGAGCATTGCATCGCCGACGTCGTTTCGGGCGTTGCGCCGCATGTGGATCGCGTGGTCGTGGTGGACAACGGGAGCGTCGATGCGACCGCGCGGGTCGCGCGCGAACAGGGGGCAGACGTGGTCTCCGAGCCTCGCCGAGGCTACGGACGAGCGTGCCTCGCAGGCCTGGTGCGGGCACGCGAGCTGGGCGCCGAGGTGGTCCTGTTTCTCGACGGCGACGGCAGCGACGACCCCGCGGATGCCGATCGACTGCTCGGGCCGGTCCTCGACGGCACGTTCGACCTCGTGCTCGGTGCGCGGCGACGGGAGCTCATCGAGACCGGCGCGATGACGCCGGTGCAGCGTTTCGGAAACTGGTTTGCGCCGCTCCTCATGCGCTGGACGCTGGGAGCGCCGTACCACGACATGCCGCCCTTCAAGGCGTGCTCGATGCGGGCCATCGACGGGCTTGCCCTCGCCGACACCGGCCACGGTTTTACCATCGAGCTTCTCGTCAAGGCGCACCAGAGGCGCCTGCGCGTCCTCGAGGTCCCGGTGAGATGCCGCGCTCGCCGAGCAGGCCTATCGAAGGTCTCCGGTAACGTCCGCGGCGCGGCCCGGGCCGCGGTGAAGATCGTGTCGACGATCGCCAGGCACGCAACCCGCGCACGCATCGAAGGCGTGCGTCGCTCCTCCTGACGTCGCCCGCCGCCCCGTCTC
>JAYTBL010000371.1:0-4475 GCA_043736975.1 Polyangiaceae bacterium | reverse complement strand
TGGTGCCGACCTGCTCAGACGCGGGGGCGCCGGTCGCCGCGCTCCGGTTCGGGCTCGTGGCCGCGTCCTCGCGGCGGCAGCCTGTCGCCGATGCCACGCACGCTACGCATGTGAGGGCGAGCGCAACCGCGAGGAATGACATGCGCTTCATGCTCGGTCGGTTGCAGACGGCGTGCCGCGCGCTCGAGGGCAGGGGCCAAGCCAGGCCCTACCCGCGCGCGGCGACGCATGAGATACTGATTGTGCTGCCATGCGAAGAGACATGAACCGGGCTGTCCTCTGGGTGGGTATCGCCGCCAGCGGGGTGATCGCGGGCAACGCCGTGCTCGCCTGTAACGACAACCCACTCATCGAGGTGCCGGCCTGCCGGCCAGGCCTCTGCACGTGCGAGGAGGACCCCACGCAGCCCACCTGCAAGGGGTTCAACGAGCGTCCGGACGGCAGCAAGGACCCGGCGGACGCCACGCCCGTGGAGACGAGCGTGCCGGACACGTCCGTTCCCGACGACGCCGCGGTCGACGCCCCCAACGACGCAGAAGACGCGGGCGACTGAGCGCCCGTAGCCCAGCGGTCAGTTGCAGGTCTTGTGCGCGCTCGGCTGCTTGCGGAACTCCAGCGAGTCCACGGCGACGCAGCCCGCGCGGATCTTCTGCTTGAGCGCGGTGATCTCCTGGCCGGTGAGGGCCATCGGGTCGAACACGATGGGGAACGCGCCGCCCTGATCGATCCGCGCGTTCAGCACCGAGAGCTTGTCGTCGTCCTTGCCGGTCTTCCAGATCGACTCGAAGTTTGCCTCGAACGACGCGACGAGCGCAGCGTGCTGCGGGCCCGAGAGGACGAGCATGTTCTCGAACGTGCCGTGCTCGGCGTTGTCGGAGAGGTTGTAGCTGCCCGAGTAGAGCGCGGTGCCGTCGATGACCATGAACTTGTGGTGCATCTGCGGCGCGTAGGTGTAGTCCCAGCGGTACGCGTAGTACTTGTAACGGACGTCGAGTCCGCTCTCGGCAATCTGGTGCCCGAAGAGGAAGTTCTTGTCAGTGCAGGCGCGCTTCTTGGCCACGGACTCGCCGGCGGCGGCGAGGCACGTCTGCACCTTCGCGACCTGGATGTCGTGCGTGCCCTTCGCGATGTACTCCTGCCCGTCGAGGTAGATGCGGATGTCGATGTTCGGCGCCGCCGCGTGCTTCGCGACGAGCGCCTCGGCGACCTCGCGTGAGCGCATGTGGCCGGAGGCGACGTGGATCGATGTCGTCGCCGCCTTGATGCCAGCGACCAGTCCGTCGGCGACGGTGTTCGCCCCGGTGCCGGAGAACGTGGTCTCGCGCACGGTGAAGTTCGCGGAGGTGAAGAGCGCGTGCGTGTCGGGCGCGTCGGGGATGGCGGCGTCGGCGATCTCGACGCCGAGCTCCAGCGGCAGTTCCTGGCCGACGAAGTCGCGCGAGTGAGACCACATGTTGTCGAACTCGCGCTGGAAACGCAGGACGAGCTCCTCCTGGTTCTGGAAGATGATCGTATTCTCGTCGAACGTGCGCGCCGCGCTGCTCGACCAGTTCGCGCTGCCGGTGACGAGGTGCGCGGTCTTCGCGCGCGAGCGGTCGTCGCGCGGCCCGTCCACGATCATGAACTTGTGGTGCATGATCGGGGTGATGAAGCGAACGTTCACCCCGCTCGCCTCGAGCTTGCCGCTGGTCGAGCCGGGCTTCGAGGCCGGGGCGAGGCGCGAGTCGGCGGACGCGTCGTTGTAGACGAAGCGGACCTTCACGCCTCGGGCAACCGCGCGCGCGAGGGCCTCGCTGATCTTCGCGTCGGAGTAGGAGTAGATGGCGATGTCGACGCTCTCCGTCGCGCGATCGATCTCCTTGGCGATGCGGACGAGGTGACTCGTCTCGGCGGGGGCCGGTGAGAAGACGACCTCGGTGCCGCCGCCGAGGAGGCCCTTGCGCTTTGCGTACTCGAAGAGGCGCTTGATGGTCGCGGGGCCGACGCCGGGGATGGCGTCGAGCTCGCGCAGCGAGTCGAAGGGATCATTGGTACGGTGCGCGACGATGGCCTCGCCGACCGCCTGCGCGACGCGCGCCTCGCGGAGCAGCTCGTCGGCGCTCACCGAAGGATCGTTGACCAGCGCGAGGACGGCGCGGGCCTCGACGGAGCCCTCGGTGAGATCGGCCTCGTCGCCGAGCGAGGAGTCGTCCTGGAGATCGGCCGAGCAGCCGGCGTTGAGCCCGACCGTGACGAGCGCGAGCAAGAGGGGACAGAGGGGAGAGAGGCGGAGCATTGGTTTCCGACCTGGAGCACGTGTCGTACCACCACCCACACAGGCGTAAACGAGGTCGTATCGGCCTGTTTCGTTTCAACCCAGGTCACCGCGGGAGGCTACGTTGGATCTTGTGGGATCCAGTAGCCGAGCGTTCGACGCAAACCGGGACATCAAGATCGAGGCGTCGGAGGGCGCGGGCGGGCGCTACGTCCTCCGCACGAAGGGTCTCGCCGAACGGAAGCGCGCCGAGCTCGAGATCGCCGACGTCCCCGAGGCCGGCCTCAACGCTGCGGCAGGGGTC
The DNA here is from genome assembly GCA_043736975.1 of Polyangiaceae bacterium. GTDB lineage: Bacteria > Myxococcota_A > Polyangia > Polyangiales > Polyangiaceae > Labilithrix. The sequence continues at coordinate 1,917 of JAYTBL010000371.1, read as the reverse complement.
ATCAACATCCTGGCCGCCTACTCGGTGAACGAGGCCGAGGTGGTCGCCGGGCAAAGCGTCGGGAACGTCCTCACCATCGGCGACGAAGCGCGCAAGCTGCTGCTCGCGGTGCGCGCGGTCACGTCGGAGAGGCCGAAGGGCGGCCTCTGGTCGAAGCTCGGCGGGGGCGGAAAGGGCGTGCTGCGACTCGTAGACGCGCATGCGGAGGCAGGCGATCACGGAGCCCCGCTCACCGCGCTCGCGACGATACTCGTCCACCGGGCGGCGGTGCGGCTCGGCAAGGACGACGAGGCCGGCGCACGCAGCGAGCTCGAGGCCGCCCTCGTGATCTTCCCGGGGGCAGCGGATGCGGGTGCGGCACCGGTGATCGAGGGGATGGAAGGCGAGCTCAATTGGCAGAACCGCCTAGCCCACGCTGACCTCGCGGCGCTCGGGCGCGGGCGCGGGCGCGGGCGATCGGTGGATGATGCGAATGACGACGGCTCGGCGGATTGACCCCGGGCGCCTTTTCGAGCCGCGGTGATCTGGTAGATCTAACGGTGTGAGATCAGCTTCTTCGCTCAGGGTTTCGTCGCTCGCGATCCTCGCGGTCCTCAGCGGTCTCGCGCCGCTCGTGGCGTGCGGTGACGATAGCGTTGCCACCGGGAGCGGGACCGAGCTCCCCGATGGCGCGATCGTGTTGCCCGACGGCGCGGTGGTCGGGCCCGACGGCGCGATCATCGTCGGCCCCGATGGTGCCCCTCTGCCCGACGCCTCGAAGAAGGACGCGAGCCCCGACGCTGACGCCGACGCGAGCGTGGACGCCGATGCCGACGCGCCCATCGTCGACAACGGACCGCTCTCGACCAACTACAAGGACTCTGACATCAACCAGATCCTCAGCACCGGGCAGAGCAACGCGGTGGCGAGCGGCGCGCGGCCGTCGACGACCATCCCTCAGGGCACCGTCGCGATCACGAACACGCAGCCCTACGCGAACCTGATGTTCGACACCGGCGTCATGACGTCCGCGAACTGCAACAGCGCGGGCTGCCTCAAGGCGAACTACGTCACGCCCGCGTCGTTCGTGCCGCTCGTCGAGGGCGATAGCTTCTTCGGCGGCAGCTACGTGGTCGAGACCGCGTCGTCGGCGATGGCGAACCTCATCTCCCGTACCGCGCTCGATACGTTCGAGTTCGGCGCCGCCGGGCGCCCCACCTATCCCGCGCAGCACGACGTGATGGTCAGCCTCCACGGCCGGAGCGGCAACAAGTACGTCTGCCTGCGCAAGACCGCGCAGACCGATCCCTTCCGCGCGCCCACCGGCGACTGCGCGAACGCCTACCTCTCCGCGTTCGACGAGGGCATGCGCCAGGTGCAGGCCGCGCACACGCTCGCGACCGCCGCAGGAAAGACCCACGTCGTCCGCGCCGTGACTGTCATCCACGGCGAGAGCGATCACAACGGCAAGCTCGGCGACTTCCCGATGACGGGCACCGACGGCACGCAGAACAAGATCAAGAACTACACCGACGCGCTCGTCGAGTGGCAGCAGGACTACGAGGCGAGCAGCAAGGCCATCACCGGGCAGACGCAGCCGGTGCCGCTCTTCGTGATGGGCATCAGCGGCTGGACCGGCCCCGACGTGTACGCCGCGGAGCCAGAGAGCCCGCGCTACGCGCCGCTCGCCACGCAGCAGTACAACGCGCACCTCGCGGCGCCGGGCAAGGTGATCCTCGTTGGCCCGGGCTACTTCGTCGATCAGGGGACGAGAGTGTTCCCCAATACGCAGCCGGAGTGCCTCCACCAGAGCATCGTCGGCGAGCGCCAGGTCGGCGAGTACTTCGCGAAGGTCTACGCGAAGGTCGTGTTCAAGGGCGAGACCTGGGAGCCGGTGCGGCCGAAGACGGTCACGCGCGTCGCGAACGTCGTCACCGT
>JAYTBL010000370.1:0-40133 GCA_043736975.1 Polyangiaceae bacterium | reverse complement strand
AAGGCGCGCTCGGCGTCGAGGTCGATGACATCGACGTCGACGTCGCCCGCGGCCTTCATCGCCGCGGCGATGGCGAGCAGCTGGGGCACGCCGAAGTTCGCGCCCCCCGCGAACAGGCCGCCGGGCCACACCAGCAGGGCGCGCGCTCGGTCGCGCGTCACTTCTTCTTCGGGTCCTCGGCGGGCGGCCGGATGGAGAGGCAGGGTACCGGGATGGGGGCATCGGGCCCGGCGTTCGCGTCGTCGTCGCTCACGCGAGCACCTCGAGGCGGCGGCGCGGCGTGCGGCGCTCCTCCCCGAGCTTGCTCGCGAACGCGTCGTCGACGTGCTGCCAGACGAACGGGTCGGGCAGCGCGCGGGAGCCGAGCACCCACTCGGAGGCCGCGCCGCAGCCGCCGCCGCAGGTCCCCGCGTGCGCGCAGCCCTCGCAGAACGCGGGCAGCGTCTTCTTGTAGTCGCGGACCTCGGCGCCGCCGACGAGAGCGACGGGATCGACCTCGGGATCGAGGACGTCCTGGCCGCCGCCGAGGCCCTTGCCGTGCAGCGTGCAGTGCCGCAGCTTGCCGTCCGGTCCGAGCGCGAACTCCTGCGCGCTCGTGCCGATGGCGCAGGTGCCGAAGCGAAGCGGCGCCAGCTCCTCGACCTCCACCGCGCAGGGCGGGACCGGCATGGTGCAGGTTACACGCATCGCGCGGTGCTCAGCGTCACCCTTCGCGAGCGGGATGGCCTGGCGGAACGCGACCAGGAGGTCCTCGCGCGACGGCAGGAGCTCGGCGGCGTTCCGCGCCGCGTACCCCGCGGGGCTGAAGCGCGAGAGCGCGATGTCCGTCACGCCCAGCGAGCGGAACAGCTCCATGGTGGCGCCGACGTGCGTCGCGTTCTTGCGCGTGACCACGGTGCAGCCGATGACCGGGACGCCATGCGCGACGAGCGCGCGGATGCCGCGGATCGTCGCGTCGAAGTGGCCCTCACCGACGTGCGCCTCGTGGAGCTCCTTCGTCGGCCCGTCGAGCGTGACCTGCACGTAGGAGACGCCGTAGGGCGCGAGGCGCGAGGCCAGGGCATCGTCGACGAGTCCGCCGTTGGAGATGACCTGGATGCCCACGCCGTGGGACTTCACGAGATCGAAGAGCTCGAACACGTCCTTGCGCGCGAAGGGCTCGCCGCCGGTGATGGTGACGTGATCGACGTCGAGCGCGGTCAGGAGCTTGTCGACGCGGCCCAGGAGCTTCTTCGACGTCCCGGCCTCGAAGCCCGCGCCGTTGTCCTCGCGCCAGGCGTTGTAGCAGTAGCTGCACTTCTGCTGGCAGTGCGCGGTGACCTCGATGGCGATGGCGTTGACTTTGGGCCGCACGCTCAGCCTCCGTCGCCGGCGTCGGGCGGCGGCGGCGAGAGGCACGGCTGGGGCTCGGCGTCAGCGTCAGCGGCGTCGGGACGCGACGCATCGAAGGCCGGGGAGAGGCACGGCTGTGGCGACCCACCGTCCTCCTGGGCGATCGACAGGCAAGGCTGCGGCTCGCTGGTCTCGCCACCGCACATCGCCGCGTTCAGGCCGGCCAGCGCCGCGGCCACGAACTTGGCGCGGCGGGCGAGGATGATGCGCTTGGATTCTTCGTCCGCCATGGTGAACCAGAGCTTAGCCTCGTCTGGGCTGGCGCGCATCCTTCCGCCAGTACGTTCCTCATGCTAGGTCCGGCCCTGATGTCCGACCGCCACGAGGCCCTGGTCTTCCGTCGCGTCCGCGCGGTCGACCCGTCGCAGACGCTCGACCGCGAGGTCGACGTGGTGGTCGAGCGCGGGCTCATCACGCGCGTCGGTCCGGGCGCCGGCGACTCCTTCGGGTCGGCCTCGCCCGACCGCGTCCGGGTGGTCGCGGTGCCGGGGGCCCTGCTCCTGCCCGGCCTGGTCGACATGCACGCGCACCTTCGCGAGCCCGGGCAGGAGTACAAGGAAGACCTGCGCAGCGGGCTCGCCGCCGCGGTGGCAGGCGGCTTCACCGACGTGTGCGTCATGCCCAACACGCGCCCCGTGAACGACACGCGCTTCATCACCGAGATGCTGATCCACAAGGCGCGCTCGCTGGGCAGCGCGCGCCTGCACCCCATCGGCGCCATCACCGTCGGCCAGCAGGGCGATACGCTGACCGAGATGGCCGACCTGAAGGACGCCGGCGCGGTCGGCGTCTCGGACGACGGCCGCTGCGTCACCCGCAGCGACGTCATGCGCCGCGCCCTGGAGTACGCGAGCACCTTCGATCTGCCCGTCATCCAGCACGCCGAGGATCACGCGCTCACCAAGGACGCGCAGATGCACGAGGGCGCGATCAGTACGCGCCTCGGCCTGCGCGGCTGGCCGCGCGTTGCCGAGGACGTCATCGTGGCGCGCGACGTGATTCTTGCAGAGTACACGCGATCCCGGTACCACCTCGCCCACGTCTCGACGATGGGCGCGGTGCGCATCATCCGCGAGGCGAAGTCGCGCGGCATCGCGGTCACGGCCGAGGTCACGCCGCACCACCTGCTCCTCACCGATGCCTCGCTCATCGGCTACGACACCGCCTGCAAGGTCAACCCCCCGCTCCGCGAGGACGAGGATCTCCTGGCGCTGCGCGAGGCCCTCGCCGACGGCACCATCGACTGCATCGCCACCGATCACGCGCCGCACTCCCCGCTCGAGAAGGACCTCGAGCTCAGCGAGGCGGCGCCCGGGATGATCGGCCTCGAGCTCTGCGTGCCGCTCATGCTCGGGCTGGTGGCCAAGGGCATCTTGCCGATGGGCCGCATGGTCGAGGCGCTCACGCGCAGCCCGGCGCGCATCATCGGCCTGCCGGCCCGCGGGATCCGCGAAGGCGCCGAGGCCAGCCTCACGCTCGTCGACCCCGAGCGCAGCTGGACGGTGGCGCCCGAGCGCCTCCGCACCAAGAGCAAGAACACGCCGTTCCTGGGGCAGACGGTGAAGGGAATGGTCATGATGACGCTGGTGGCCGGCCTGATCGCCTTCGACGTGGTGGAGACCTCCCGATGACCTCGAGCTCGAGTGACCGAACCGATCGCGCGTACCTCGTCCTCGCGGACGGCACGGTGTTCGAGGGCGAGCCCTTCGGGGCGCGCGCCGTCACCACCGGCGAGGCGGTGTTCACCACCACGATGACCGGCTACCAGGAGGTGCTCACCGACCCCTCGTACACCGGTCAGCTCGTGGTCATGACCGCGCCCGAGATCGGCAACACCGGCGTGAACGCGGCCGATGCCGAGTCGATCGACGGCAAGCCGCACGTCGCGGGCTTCGTGCTTCGCGACGCGAGCCCCCTCGCCTCGAACTGGCGCTCCGAGCAGACGCTCGACGCCTACCTCGCGCAGAACGGCATCGTCGCCATCACCGGGATCGATACGCGCAAGCTCACCAGGCACCTGCGCGATCACGGCTCTCAGAACGGCGCGATCGGCCCCGGCCCGGTCGAGGCGCTGCTCGAGCGCGCGAAGAAGGCGCCCGACATGTCCGGGCTCGATCTCGTCGATCAGGTCTCGCCCAAGGCCTCGTACGCGTTCACCGAGGGCCGCGGCGCGTGGCGCGTGGGCGACGCGCACGCGGCGGCACCGAAGGCGAAGACGCGCGAGCACCACGTGGTCGCCATCGACTACGGCGTGAAGAAGAACATCCTGCGTTGCCTGGTCGACGCGGGCTGCAAGGTCACGGTCGTACCCGCGCGGACCACCGCCGCGGACATCCTGGCGCTCGCGCCGGACGGAGTCTTCCTCTCCAACGGCCCCGGGGATCCGGCGGCGGTCGGCTACGCGGTGGAGACCTTGCGCGGGCTGCTCGGGAAGAAGCCTATCTTCGGCATCTGTCTGGGTCACCAGCTCCTCGCGCTCGCGCTGGGCGGTACGACGTACAAGCTGAAGTTCGGCCACCGCGGCGCCAACCAGCCGGTGAAGGATCTGGCGACCGGGCGCATCGAGATCACGACGCAGAACCACGGCTTCTGCGTGGACCTCGCGTCGCTCCCCAGCAACGTCGAGAGCACGCACGTCCATCTCAACGATGGCACCAGCGAGGGCCTCGCCGCGAAGGACCTGAAGGCCTTCAGCGTGCAGTACCACCCCGAGGCCGCCGCGGGCCCGCACGACTCGCTGTACCTGTTCGACCGCTTCAAGGCGCTGATGGCCTGAAGCCTTGCCCGGGTAGGAGACCGTGCTACACAGCTGGGCACTGATGCTCCCGCGATCCAGGCGCTTCGATGAGCTCGATGAGCTCGAGCGGCGGGTCTTTTCGCGCGTATGCGTGGGTTTTCTGATGGGGGCGCTCCTCGCGGCCTGCGCGTCCGCGGCGCCCGCGACCGGCACCAAAAAGAAGAGCACGCCCGTCGATCCGGGCGACGAGTACTTCGACGAGGACGTCACGAGCTCCGACGACGGCCTCACGCCCACCAACGTTCCCGACAGCGGCGCGTTCGGCGCCGCCGAGCGCCCCGCGCCCAAGGACAGCGGCGGCCCCACGCTCGACGGCGGCACCGACGGCGGCCCCGTCACCAAGACCTACTGCGACGGACCGCTCAAGGCTGGCGACCTGCAGGTCGACGAGCTCCTCCTCTCGTCACGCGCCGGCTCGAGCGACGCGGGCGAGTGGGTCGAGATCCGCAGCACGCGCACCTGTTGGCTGAAGCTCGAGGGCGTCACCGTCGACTCGCCGCGCGGCGCCGCGCCGGCGAACGTCCTCATCATCAGCGAGGACTTCGAGCTGGGCCCGAAGGAAGCGTTCGTCGTCGCGGGGAGCGCCGATCCGCTCAAGAACAACGCCCTCCCCGGCAAGGTCTTCGCGTGGGACGCCGTCGACGTGCTGAAGAACGACGGTGACGCCATCAACGTCAAGCTCGGCGCCACCGTGATCGACACCCTTGTCTACCCCGCCTTCTCGAACCTCGTCGCCGGCCGCACGCTCTCCTTCCCCTCCGACTGCCCCACGAACGTCCGCGGCGACTGGGCGCGGTGGAGCCTCTCGTTCGACGTGTGGAAGCCCGGCTTCAAGGGCACGCCGAACCGCGCCAACGACGACGTCGCCTGCTTCTGAATCCGACGGTCGCCGCCGCTCCCTTGCACGCCGAGGCGGGATTCGCCGCGCGCACGTGCCCGGTCGCTGAGCCCGCATGGGCGAACGGGGCGTCGCGTGCTACACCCGCGCGTCCGCATGCCTCCTAGCCGCAAGATTCACTTCGTCAGCCTCGGCTGCCCCAAGAACCGCGTCGATACCGAGGTCATGGTCGGGGTCGCGCTCGGCGGCTCGGCGGGCGACTTCGAGCTGACCACCGAGGCCGAGGAGGCCGACGTCATCGTCGTCAACACCTGCGGCTTCATCGGCGAGGCGAAGAAGGAGTCGATCGAGACCATCTTCGAGATGGCGGAGCTCAAGAAGCTCGGCACCCTCAAGAAGCTCGTGGTGACGGGCTGCCTCTCGCAGCGCTACCCAACCGAGCTCAGCGCGCAGATGCCCGAGGTCGACCACTTCCTCGGCTCGAGCGACATGCTCAAGCTCAAGGGCGTCCTCGACGGCAAGGCGGACCGCATGCTGGTAGGCAACCCCGCCGACTGGGTGATCCGCGCCAGCGATCCGCGCGTCATCACCGGCCAGCCCGCGAGCGCGTACGTGAAGATCGCCGAGGGCTGCAACCGCAGCTGCGCGTTCTGCACCATCCCGCAGTTCCGCGGCAAGCAGCGCTCGCGCCCCGTGAGTGACGTGGTGCGCGAGATCGAGCAGCTGGTGGCGCAGGGCGTGCGCGAGGTGAACCTGATCTCGCAGGACACCATCGCCTACGGGCGCGATCACTCGAAGGAGGAGCGCGCCTCGCTCGCCGAGCTGGTGCGCCGGGTCGCGGACGTGAAGGGCCTTTCCTGGGCGCGCGTCTTCTATCTCTACCCGGAGAAGATCGACGACGCGCTCATCGACCTCTTGGCGAACCACCCGCGCGTGGTGCCGTACGTCGACATGCCGCTCCAGCACGCCTCGGACGCCATGCTGAAGCGCATGCGCCGCGGGCACGGCAAGGACCGGCAGAAGCGGGTCGTCGAGCGCATGCGGGCCAGCATCCCGGAGCTGGTGTTCCGCACCGCGTTCATCGTCGGCCACCCCGGCGAGACGCAGGCCGACTTCGACGAGCTCACCGAGTTCGTGCAGTGGGCGGGCTTCGAGCACGTCGGCGTGTTCCGCTACTCCGACGAGGAGACCGCGGCCTCGAGCGAGCTCGGCGACAAGGTGAAGCCGGCGCTCGCGGCGAGCCGCTGGCGCAAGCTGATGGCGCTCCAGCGCAAGATCGCGCGCGCGAAGAACAAGCAGCTGATCGGCCGCGAGCTCGACGTCCTCGTCGAGGGGCCGAGCGAGGAGCACGACCTGGTGATGATGGGTCGCCACGGCGGCCAGGCGCCGGAGATCGACGGCCAGGTCTACCTCTCGGGCGGCGAGGTGCTCCCGGGCCAGATGCGCCGCGTGAGGATCACCCAGGCCAGCGACTACGATCTCGTGGGCGACGTGATCGACGATCAGGACGACGCGCCACCGGCGGCGCGCAAGAAGAAGGTGAGCCTCAAGGTCCTGAACGGCTCGGCCCCACGCGCGCACCAGTAGCGCTCACTTGACCGTGATCGTGATGCCTGGTGAGCGCGTGCTGCCCGCCTCCTGCGAGATGTCGAGCACGTCGCCCGACCTCGCGATGACCACCACGTTCCACGAGCCCGTCGCATCGGCGATGGTGCCGGTGACGCGCTGGTTCGCCGGGAGGTCCTCGTTGCGGTTCACGACCAGGACCAGCGCGTTCGGCGCCGCGCCGTTCAGGCTCGACAGCTTGAACGTGTCGGGGGCCGACCCGGCGGAGACGAACGGCGTCTCGGGCGGCGGCAGCGGCAGCGTGGGCGTCGTGCACGACGCCATCGCGAGCGCCACGAAGGCCGCGAGCAGGAAGCCACGGTGCCGAGCCCAGGTCATAGCAACTTCGTAGCATGGGCCGCGCCACGTCCGCCAACCGCCGTTGCCCGCATTTTCGACGCGTTCTTGGCCATCGCACGCCAACTTTGTTGTCTTGGTGCCTACCGAGGAGCACGCACCTCGGCGACCGGTTTCCTCTATGCTCGGATGCGCCTCCGTCCGACGCGCGTTTCCCCTGACGATCCCCATGAGACTCTGGCTCAGGCCCATGCCGTTCGCGCTTCTCGCAGGGTACGCCCTCTCGCGCGCCGGCCGTACGCCCGTCGACGACGCCGCTCCCACGCGCTCGGCCGCGCTCTGCAAGGCGCTGCCGCCGCTGGGCGTGATCTGCGAAGCAGCAGACGTCACCTGGGTGGACGGCCCCGGCGGCGTCGCCGGTGCGACGGTCGGCCAGGCGCGGGCGCTCGTGCGCGGTCGTCAGAAGGAGCGCGCGGTCGACGCCGCCGACGTCGGCGCGCCGTCCGACAAGAACGACACCTTCGATCTCTTCATGGTGGGCGCCCGCCTCTCGCCCGAAGGGCACCTTCTCGACCTCGGCGACGTCCACAACCTCACGCGCACCAGCGGCGCCGACGAGGGCGCGCCCATCCTCAGGGGCAACCTCGCCGCGTACGTCGTCTCGGTCGACGGCCGGCCGGAGGCGGTGCACGTGCTCGACCTCGACGGCCCGGAGCGCCGCGCCTACGAGGAGCTCTCGCGCTTCCAACGCTTCCAGGTGAGCGTCTCCGACTGGCAGCGCACCGGCCAGGGCAAGGGCGTGCGTCGCACCGTCTATGCGCTGGTCCCGTCGCCCGCGAGCGCCTCGCTCGCGTTCCGTGGCGACGGCACCCTCGAGATCAAGACCGAGGCGCGCAGCCTGGTCGTCGACGCCGCGCACGAGGCCATCGTCGACGGCGCCGCGTACCTGCGCGTCACGCCCGAGACCGTCACGAAGCCGCTCACGTTCGCGCCGTGGATGAGCGATCGCCTGCGCGCGGTCTCGTGGTTCGGCGACGAGAAGAACCAGATCCTCAAGGTGGTCACGTTCACGGCGCTCGAGTGGCTGAAGGGCGCGCGCGCGAAGATCACCGGCGACACCGGCGAGAAGGACGCGCAGGAGGATCTCGCGGCGCTGAACCACGAGAGCGGCGGCTCCCCGCCCGCCACCTTCTCCGACCCCGAGATCGGCTGGCCGCCCAAGCCGCTCGATCCGATGATCAAGCCGCCGCTCAACGGCGAGGGCCAGTGGATCCCGCTCGAGAAGGACGCGTTCATCACGCCCATCCCCGGCGTGCCCGCGCCCTTCCTCACCACGTTCGTGCGCGGCGATCCCGCGGCGCCGCAGACGCGCGTCTACATCACGCTCTGGGATCCGCGGCTCATCGCGCTCCACATGGAGGCGGGCACCGTCGAGCCGGTCAGCGCCACCGGCGAGGCCGGCACCGGGCAGATCCCGCGCACGCCGGAGGTGATCCGGCACGTCGTCGCCGGCTTCAACGGCGGCTTCCAGGCCACGCACGGCGAGTTCGGGATGCAGGCCAACGGCGTGCTCTACCTCCCGCCCAAGCCCTACGCCGCGACGGTCATGGAGCTGCGCGACGGCACCACCGCGTTCGGCGCGTGGCCGCGCGAGACCGAGGTGCCGGACGAGGTGCTCTCGTTCCGCCAGAACATGACGGCGCTCGTCCAGAAGGACAAGTTCAACCCGTGGGGCCGCGCCTGGTGGGGCGGCGTCCCGCCGGGCTGGCACGACGCGATCCACACCACCCGCAGCGGCGTGTGCCTCACCAAGGAGAGCTTCGTCGCCTACTTCTGGGGCAACGACATCGGGCCCGAGCCGCTCGGTCGCGCGATGCTGGTCGCGCGCTGCACCTTCGGCATCCACCTCGACATGAACCCGGGCCTCGCTGGCTTCGAGTTCTACAACGTGCAGACTACAGCCAACTTCCAGCCGCTGGGCCGGCCGCTCCAGCCCGACTGGGAGTACGAGGGCGGCTTCAAGGATCTGCCCGACTTCAAGTTCCGCGCGCGGCGCATGGTGAAGAGCATGGGGCACATGCTCTTTCCGCGGTACATCCACCGCGACGCGCGCGACTTCTTCTACCTCACGGCGCGCACCGTGCTGCCGGGAGCGCCCATCGCGGGCACCGGCGAGCCCGGCTCGCCGATGGACGGCGAGGGCGGGAACTGGCGCGTCAAGGGGCTCCCGCAGCACGGCTATCCGTACGCCGTGGCGATCACCAGCGTGCGGCTCGGCCCCGAGGCGACGGACAAGCGGGCGCGCGTGCTGCGCATCGATCCGCGCACGGTGATGGGGGCCGCCGGAGCGCCTGCGCCCGCGCCCGTCGAAGGCGACGCGGGCGCAGCGACCGCCGCTGCGGTGGTCGCGACGTTCGGCAAGGCGCGCTTGGCCCTGGTGCCCACGACCCCGGAGGACAAGAAGCGGCCGCCTGCGGGCCGGGGCAGCAGCCAGCCTGCGGCCGAGGGCGCCGACGCGGGCGCGGGCGCAGGCGCCCGCCGCCTCTGGATCGGCGGCCATGTCTTCGGGCTCGACAAGGGCGTGCCCACCACCGGCGTCGCCATCGCCGACGTCGTCGCGCTCGACGCGCCGGGCGCGCCGGGCGCGCGCTCCGCCGTCGGCATCGCCGACGAGGACGGCATGCTCCAGTGGGTCGAGCTCCTCCCCGAGGACAAGGCCGACGCCACCACCGCCGACCGCATGATGAGGCTGCTCGAGCGCCTCGGCTGCTCCTCGCGCGGGCTCGTCACCGGCGACGTCCGCGCGTTCCTCGGCGGCTCGCTCGACATCGGCGGCCAGGCGGCGAGCGCGCCGGCCGCCTCCGTTCGGCTCCTCCGCACCGCCGCGCCCGGCGCGCGCGCGATGTTCGAGGCAAGCGAGATCGTCCCGCAGTCGGTCTGGTTCCCCCTCCAGGAGAAGCGCGTGAAGTGGCGCCCCACCCTCGCCCCGCCCGACAAGCCCGCCGCCTCGGGCTCGGGCGCTAGCCCTTCCGCCGTTGCGCCTCCCGCGCCCCCCGCGCCCCCCGCGCCCAAGTGAGATACGTTTAAGACGCGCGCAACGTGCGCGCCTCCGTCAGATTGCGCGGGATTTGCGTGGGGAAGGTCACCATTTTCGGTCCGTACGAGCTGCGCGCGCGTCCCAGCATCGGCGGGATGGCCGAGGTCTTCCACGCGATCGACACGCGGACGGGCACCACCTGCGCGATCAAGCGGCTGCTTCCGGGCGTGGCGGAGGACGAAGAGGTGGTCACGATGTTCGAGGACGAGGCCCGCATCGCGGCCACCCTCGATCATCCGAACATCGCGCGCGTCCTCGAGTTCGGGGCGATCGACGGGCAGTATTTCATCGCCTACGAGCTGGTCGATGGCGTGGACCTGCGCGAGGTGTTCGACGCGACGTCGATGGCGTCCGAGCCGATGCCGCTCGATCTCTTGCTCCACGTCTTCGCGGGGATCGGCGAGGCGCTCGCGCATGCGCACCAGCGGGAGGTCGTGCATCGCGACGTGACCCCGCAGAACGTCGTGCTCTCGTTCGCGGGCGACGTGAAGCTGATCGACTTCGGGATCGCGAAGGCGCGGGGCAAGCTCAGTCGGACGGGCGCGGGGAGGATCAAGGGCAAGCTCGGGTACCTGAGCCCGGAGCAACTTCGAGGGCCGGGCGGCGATGTCGACGCCCGGACCGACGTGTTTTCTCTGGGGATTTGCATGTGGGAGCTTCTCACGCTAAAGCGCCTCTTCAGCTCTTCGAATGAGATCCTGGTCCTGGACATGATCAAGAACCAGGTCCCGGAACCACCCTCCGTGCATCGCCCCGAGATCGGCCAGAGCCTCGATCGGATCGTGCTGAAGGCGCTCGCAAAGAACACCGGCGAGCGCTACCGTTCGGCGCGCGAGCTCACGAAGGATCTCGACGAGCTAAGGTCGCCTTCGCCGCCTTCGCTTTTCGTCGCAGAAAATCCCCTCGCCTCTCGCGCGGACCTCGCGCGGACCTTGCGCCAGACGTTCGGTGATCGAAGTACGGGGAGTATCATGGAGTCTCAGGAGACGCGGATGTCAGACGACAACAAGAGCGGTTCGGACCTCGATATCTTCGAGGGCCTCGGAAAGAAGAGCGCGGGCCGCGTGTCCGCGGTACCGCCGCCGCCCCCCGGCTCTGCATCGAACCTTCCCCTCGCTGCGCCTGCGCCGCAGTCCGGCAACATGCAGGCGCGTCCTGACATGAAGCGGACGCTCATGGGAATCCCCGGACCGGCGCAGCCGCCGAGCCAGAACGGGATCCCGGCCGCGCCTCCGACCACGCCATCGTCGCCGCCCGTGCCCGCAGCGTCCGCTTCGGTGCCGGCGGGTCGCATCTCGGTGCCGCCGCCGCTGCCCTCGCAGTCGTCGGGCTCGGGCTCGATGCGCGCAGTCTCGCAGCCGCCCGCCTCGCCGTCGAAGCCGCCGCCGCCTCCGGGCCGTGGCTCGCTTCCCAACCTCGGCGGCGCCGCGTCATCAGCCGGGTCATCGGCCGCGTCATCGTTGGCGCCGAGTCAGTCGACGATGCCGTCGACCACCACGCTGGCGTCCGCGGGCAACATCACGCCGCCTCCGGCCACGCAGAAGATCGGCAGCGGCTTCCCCCCGCCCGCGAGCACGCGTCCCGCGCCGCCGCCTGCCCCGCCCCCCGCGTCGAACGCGGCCGCCCCCGCGGCGCCGCCTGCAGCTGCCAACGCCAGCAACCAGGAGTCGCGCGGCAAGCTCGACATGGACTGGGACGACGAGGACGAGGCGACGCACGTCTTCGACAAGGAGACGCGCGACGCGCAGGAGGCCGCCGCCGCTGCGCCCTCCGCGCCGGCGAACGGTCCGGAGTCGCGGCGCCCCGAGCACGCCAGCATGGACGACATCCTGAGCTCGCCGCGGCCGTCTCAGGCGCCCGCCGCCGGCACCCCGCCGCCCGCGGTCACGCTCACGGGTCAGTTCGGTGCGCTCGGTCAGCCGCGTGAGAGCAACGGCGGCGTCCCGTCGAGCCAGTTCCGCTCCGGCGCGCCGCCCTCGCAGTCGCTGCGCTCCGCGCCCCCGCCGCCTCCGGGCGGTCCGACGTCGATGCGCGGCCCCAATCCGAGCACGACCACCGCGCCCATCCCGCCGCCGCCGCCCCCCGGCCAGACGACGACCGCGCCGATGCACATGCCGGTGCGTCAGAACTCGGCGCCGCCGCCCTCGATGCCGCCGATGCAGCAGGGGCAGATGCCTCAGGGGCAGGGGCAGATGCCCCAGATGCAGGGGCCACACTCGGTGCCCCCGCAGCAGCAGCAGCACCACTCGCAGGGCCACCAGCAGATCTCGCAGCCGCCGATGCCGCAGATGCCGCCGGTGAGCCGCGCGATGGAGCAGACCGCGGTCGTCCCGCGCCAGTCCTCGGGCGGCAAGGCGGGCCTCGTCGTCGCGCTCATCGTCGGCGTGTTCGCCGCGATGGCGATCGCCGGCTTCTTCCTCATGCCGCGCACCGGCACGCTCGTCGTGAACGTCGCGGACGCGAAGGGCGGCGCGGTCAGCAAGATCGAGATCCTCGTCGACGAGAAGAAGGCCTGTGACTCGGCGCCGTGCATCGTGCGCGACGTGCAGTCGGGCGTGCACCAGGTGAAGGTCGTGGCGCAGGGCTACGAGCCGCCGGCGGCCCGCGCCGTCACCGTCGAGTCGCGCAAGGACTCTTCGATCGACTTCGCCCTCTCGCCCTCCTCCGCCGCGCGCTCGGGCGGCACCGGCATCAAGGTCAGCGGCACGCAGAACGGCGTGAAGCTCATCGTCGACGGCAAGGAGTACGGCCTCCTCCCGCAGGAGCTGCACGACCTGACGCCCGGCGAGCACAAGGTGAAGATCCTCGGCAGCGAGCGGTACGCCGCGGTCGAGAAGACGGTCGACGTGAAGCAGGACGAGCTCACCGACCTGGGCAGCGTGGCCCTCAAGGTCCTCAAGGGCAAGGCCACCATTCAGCTCGGCACCCCGGGCGCGAGGGTCTACCTCGTCAACGGTACGAACCGCAAGGAGGTCCCGCAGTTCCCGATCGCGATCGATTTCGACCCGAACGAGAAGTGGCAGCTCGAGGGCAAGATGCTCGGCATGGAGGACTACTCCAGCCCCATCAGCTTCGACGACGGCCAGGCCGAGAAGACGATCGTGGTCACGCTGAGCCCCCGCACCGTGGGCGGCACGATGCCGGCCATGCCCACGATGAACACGAGCCCCGCGGTGCGCCCCCCGCCGACGTTCGTGGCGCCTGCGCCCAAGGAGCCCGTTGCCGTCGCTGACCCGACGCCCAAGGAGCCCAAGACCCCGAAGGAGCCTGCGGCCGCCGGCGGTGAGGCCTTCCTCAACATCAACTCGCGTCCTGCCTCGACGGTCCTGCTCGACGGCAAGCCCCTCGGCCCTACGCCGCGCGTCAAGGTCTCGGTCTCGGCGGGCACGCACACCGTGCTCTTCGTCAACGCCGAGGAGTCGCTGAAGAAGTCGGTCTCGGTCACGGTCGCCGCGGGCGAGACCAAGGCCGTCTCCGCCAAGCTCCGCGACTGAGCGCATCGCAACGATGAGTGACCGAGCGAGCGTGCTCGTCGTCGACGACGAGCCCGGGCTTCGCGAGATGCTCTCGATCCTGTTCCGCCGCGAGCGCTACGAGGTCACGGCCTGTCCCGGCTTCGCCAGCGCCCGCGAAGCCATTCGCAACGCGCCCGCGCCCTACGGCGTCGTCCTCACCGACCTGATGATGCCGGACGGCTCGGGCCTCGACGTCCTCACCCTGGCCAAGCAGCGCAGCGCGGAGACAGAGGTCATCGTGATGACCGCGCACTCCTCGGTGGAGACCGCGATCGAGGCGATGAAGCGCGGCGCGTACGACTTCGTGACCAAGCCCTTCGCCACCGGCGAGCTGCGCGCGCTGGTCAGCAAGGCGTTCGAGAAGAGCGCGCTGGTCGCGGAGAACGTCCGCCTGCGCGCGCAGGTCGCTCGCCAGACCCCGAAGGACCTCCTCGGTCACTCGCAGGCGATGCGCCAGATCATGGACCTCATCGGCAAGGTCGCCGCGAGCCGTAGCACCGTGCTCATCACCGGCGAGAGCGGCACCGGAAAGGAGCGGATCGCGCGCGCCGTCCACGACCAGTCCGATCGCAAGGACAAGCCTTTCCTGGTCGTCAACTGCGGCGCCATCCCCGAGGCGCTGGTGGAGAGCGAGCTCTTCGGCCACGAGAAGGGCGCGTTCACCGGCGCGTCGTCGCGTCGGCTCGGCATCTTCCGCGAGGCCGAGGGCGGCACCGTCTTGCTCGACGAGGTGGGCGAGCTCCCGCTCGGCGTGCAGGTGAAGCTCTTGCGCGTGCTCCAGGAGCGCAAGGTGCGCGGCATCGGCGAGTCCGCGGAGTCGGCGATCGACGTGCGCGTGCTCGCGGCGACCAACCGCGTCGTCGAGGAGGACGTGAAGTCCGGCAAGTTCCGCCAGGACCTCTACTACCGCCTCAACGTCATCCGCCTCGAGGTGCCGCCGCTGCGCGCGCGCCGCGAGGACGTCCCCGAGCTCGCGAGCTACTTCCTCGAGCGCTGCAGCCGCGAGCACAACAAGAGCATCCGCGGGTTCTCCTCGGACGCGCTGCGCGCGCTCGACGCCTACGATTTCCCCGGCAACGTGCGCGAGCTCGAGAACGTCGTGGAGCGCGCCGTCGCGCTCGCCGACGGACAGCAGATCGGACTCGGCGATCTCCCCCACGAGGTGAGCGGCGCGGCCGCCCAGCCGAGCCCCGCGCTCGTCACCCTCCCCGAGGCGGGCTGCGATCTCGACGGGGTGCTCGGCGAGGTCGAGCGCCGCCTGGTCCTCCAGGCGCTCGATCGTTCAGGAGGTGTGCGCACAGTGGCGGCGAAGTCGCTGGGCGTCACCATGCGCAGCCTTCGCTACCGGATGCAGAAGCTCGCGCTCCAGGACGACGAGGAGGAGCCGGTCGGCTCCGATCCCGAGCCTGGCGCATCGTAGCGCGCAGCTCACTTCAGCCGACAGCGGCCACCGGCAATTTTCGTCCGCCTGACCCACCCTCAGGTGACAAAATTTGTCCGCTCGGGCGCGCGGGCGCTTGTGGGATGCGTGCACACGTCAGCCAGTTTTTCGCGTTTTCGTGCGGTCCCGGTACGCTGAGCAGAATGTTCGTCGTGGAGACCGCGATGGCACGTCCGCTGCTTGTGGAATGCGTGGACACGGCACGCACCTCCCGCCTCTCTGCCGTCTTCCGCGCGTCGCGCGTCGCGCGTCGCGCAGGTCGTGCGCGCGGCTTCACCCTGATCGAGCTGTCGATCGTGGTGGCCATCGTCGGGGTGCTCGCGGTCATCGCGGTGGTCGGCTACCGCAAGATCACGCTCAGCGCGAAGGTGACCGAAGCCCAGAACATGATCTCCGCGATTCGCATCGCGCAGGAGGACTACAAGGTCGAGCGCGGCATCTACGCCGACCTGGGCGGAGCGCCATGGTGCCCATCCCCCGGCCTCCTCCAAGAGAAGACCGACTGGAACACGGGGATCTGCGCTGCCTGGCAGACCCTACCGGTCCACGTCGATGGTCCGGTGCGGTTCGGCTACAAGACCACGGCGGGCCTCGGCGGCGCGGCGCCGCCCGCGTCGTGGGTGACGATGCCGGCTGCGACGGTCGGCCCCTGGTACGTCATCACGGCCCAGGCCGATCTCAATGGCGACCCCGCGGTGCTCACCGAGCTCGTCGGTACGTCGTTCCAGAACACGATCTTCGCTCGTAACGAAGGCGAGTAGTCGCTCGCGCGACGGGTGAGTTTTTTTCCAACCGCGGGAGCCTGGCCTGCACGCGATTGGGCATGTAACGGCCGCATCAAGGAGCAAAGCAGTTATGGGAATTCGTAAGCGGTTGAAGGCAGGGTTCACGCTCGTCGAGCTGATGATCGTCGTCGCGATCGTCGGCGTCCTCGCAGTTCTCGCCATCTACGGCGTCCGCAAGTACATCGCGAACGCCAAGACGGCCGAGGCGAAGAACTCTCTCGGTCAGATGGGCAAGGACGCCGTGACGGCCTTCGAGGGCGAGCGCATGAAGGCGGACATTCTCGGTGTGGGCCTCACAGCCGCCGTCACGCGGAAGATCTGCCCGCCCGCGGCTAACCCGGTCCCGCCGACCCTCCTTGGCGTCAAGGGTGGAAAGTACCAGTCGAAGAACGCGGACTGGTCGCCGCCGGCTGACGTCCTCGCCCAGAACGGCTTTCCCTGCCTCAAGTTCGAGATGACCGCCCCGCAGTACTACATGTACACGTATACTTCGGACAGCGTTGCCGGCAACCTTGCCCAGCAAGGCACCAACTTCACGGCCACCGCGCAGGGCGACCTCAACGGCGACGGAAACCCCTCCACCTTCACGACCAAGGGTCTGATAAGCGCGGCCACGGACGGCTCTCGCCTCCTCGTCTCGCCGTCGATCGAAGAGCTCTCCCCCGAGGAGTAGACGCGCGAAGCGCGAGTCAGCGAAAGAGCCCTGGGGCGCGAGCTTCGGGGCTCTCTTGCGTTTGTCTTGGCGATCGTCGCAGGATGCGGGCGTCGATGAGGCGTTCATGAATTTTCGGCTTGCGCGAGTCTCCAGCCTTCTCTTTGCTTCCGGCGCGTGCGCGCTCGTGTACCAGACTGCCTGGTTTCGCGAGCTGCGCCTCGTGTTCGGGGCTTCGACGGCGGCTTCTGCGGCCGTGCTCGCGATCTTCATGGGCGGCCTGGGCCTCGGGGGCATGGTCCTCGGGCGCCGCGCGGACCGCGCGAAGAACGCGCTGATGATGTACGCGAACCTCGAGCTCGCGGTCTCGCTCGCCGCTTCCGTCACGCCGCTCCTCGTGCTGGTCGCGCAGCGCGCGTACATCGCCATGGGCGGCGCGACCACGCTGGGGACGACTGGCGCGACCTTCATGCGGCTCCTTCTATCGTCGCTCGTGCTCGCGGGGCCGACCATCCTGATGGGGGGCACCCTGCCCGCGGCGGCGCGCGCCGTCGAGCGAGCGTCCGACACGGGCCGTCATCGCGTCGCCCTGCTCTACGGAGTGAACACCTTCGGCGCCGTGGTGGGCGCGATCGCCGCGAATTTCCTGCTGGTCGAGGTGTTCGGCTCGCGGATGACGCTCTGGCTGGCCTGCCTGGTCAACGCGCTGGTCGGCATGGCGGCGCGCTCCTTCGCGCGGACGCCCGAGCCCGACGCGGGCGCGGAGGCGCCGCCGGCTCCCCTCGCGGCGGAGCCCGCAGCCGCGGGCGCTGTGGCGCCGGCGCCGCAGGTCCGGTGGTTTCCACCGCTGGCCGCCGCCGTCTCGGGCGGGACCTTCATGCTGATGGAGCTCGTCTGGTACCGGATGCTCGGACCGATCCTCGGCGGCTCCTCCTACACGTTCGGCCTCATTCTCGCGGTCGCGCTGGCAGGCATCGGGGTCGGCGGCGCGCTCTACGCGCGGACGAAGATCACGCCCACGCTCACCCTCTTCGCGATCACCTGCGCGGCGGAGGCGCTCGTCATCGCGATTCCCTACGGTCTCGGCGACCGCGTGGCGGAGCTCGCGTTGCTCCTCCGTCCGCTGTGCAGCGCCGGCTTCGGTACCAGCATTCTCGCGTGGACGCTGGTGGCGATGCTCGTCGTCTTTCCCGCCGCCGTCATCTCGGGGGCTCAGTTCCCGATCGTGATCGGGCTCTACGGGCGCGGCGCCAAGAGCGTGGGCCGCGACGTCGGGGCGGCCTACCTGGCCAACACCATCGGCGCCATCGTGGGCTCGATCGCGGGCGGCTTCGGGCTGCTCCCTGCGCTGTCGGCGCCGAACTGCTGGAGGCTCGTCGTCGTCCTGCTGCTCGCGACCGCGCTCCTCGCTCTCGGCCTCGAGGTTCGCGCGCATGGTCTGCGGATCCGTCGCCCGGGGCTGGCGGCGCTGGCGTGCGCGTCCCTCGCGCTGGTCTTCATCGGCGCCCGCGGGCCGACCGGCGTCTGGCGCCACTCGGGGATCGGCGCGGGCCGCGCCGACGGGCGCGTGACCAACGTCTCCGAGACGACGCTCCCCTTCTTCGAGCGCGCGTTCATGGACTCGGTCGCCTGGGAGGCGGACGGGCTCGAGAGCAGCGTCGCGCTCAGCAACGGGGACGGCTACGCGTTCATCGTCAACGGAAAGTCGGATGGGCACGCCATCGGCGACGGTCCGACGCAGGTGATGAGCGGCATGCTGGGTGCGCTACTCCACCCCCAGCCGAAGCGCGCGCTCGTCGTCGGGCTGGGGACCGGGACCACTGCGGGGTGGCTCGGGTCGATCGCGTCGATGGAACGTGTCGACGTGATCGAGCTCGAGCCGGCGATCCTCCGGGTCGCCAAGGACTGTCACGCGGTCAATCGCGAGGTCCTCTCGAACCCCAAGGTCCATGTTGCGCTGGGTGATGCGCGCGAGGCCCTCCTCACCTCGCGTGAGAAATACGACGTCATCTTCTCCGAGCCCTCGAATCCCTATCGCTCCGGGATCTCCAGCCTCTACACCGAGGAGTTCTATCGCGCGACCGCCGAGCGGCTCAATCCGCACGGCCTGTTCCTCCACTGGGTGCAGGGCTACGAGGTCGATCCCTGGTGCGTCGCGACCGTGGTCGTCACGCTGAAGCAGGTCTTTCCGCAGGTCTCGATCTGGCGGACCATGGGCGGCGATCTGATCGTGGTCTCTCAGAAAGACGAGGCGGTCGTCGACATCGCGCAGATGCGCAGCCGCCTCCAGGAGGAGGCCTACGCCTCTGCTGCCAAGGCGGTGTGGCGGACGGCAAGCGTCGAGGGCATCCTCGCGCACTTCGTTGCGAACCCGGCGTTCGCGGACGCGATGGTCAAGTACCAGCTCGGCGTCGTCAACACCGACGATCAGAACGCGCTCGAGTTCGCGTACGCGCGGAGCGTCGGGCATCACGCCGTCGTCGACGAGGAGATCTCGGCCTTCGCCGCGCGGCTCGGTGCGTCCAGCCCGCGGACCAGCGAGCCCATCGACCCCGGGAGAGTCATCGAGGAGCGCTGGCTCTTCCAGACGGCGGCAGGCCGGCCGCTCGATCCGCCGCCCCCTCTCCAGGCGCCGCGCCAGAAGGCCTTCGCTGCCTTTCTCGACCAGCACGCGGCAGGCCGGTTTCCCGCCAGCATCAAGGCCTGGCAGAAGCTGGGGCGGGCGCAGCCGCAGAGCTACTTCGAGGAGATGCTGCTCACCGAGATGTCAGGGAGCGTTCCTCGCGATCCGATGCTCACTGCGCTCGTGCAGAACGGCGCCAGCGAGGGACAACGCGAGTTCCTCGGCGCGTTCGGGGCGGTGCGCGACGGTGACGTCGGGCAGGCGGTAGCCGCGCTCGAGCGTGGCTTCGTCGCGCATCGAACGGACCCCTGGATCCGGCCTCCGCTCGCGACCGCGGCGCTGGAGCTCGCGCTCGACCTCTCGCGACGTGACAAGGCCATCGCCGCACGGATGTTCGAGGTCCTGGGCCCGATGTTCGCGGCCGAGGCTCATCGGCGGGAACGCCTCATCATCCGCGCGCGCATCGGCGCGCTCGTCGACCCCACGCACTGCGCCCAAGCGATGCACGACCTCGAGCCCGCGCCCTTCCAGGCGGTCCTCGCGAAGCTGCGCGTCGAGTGTTACGAAGCGGTCGGCGATCCGCTGGCGGCGGCGGCGCGCGACGATGTCGCGCGGATGGCGAAGTGGAGCGGGAAGTTTGGCTCGGCGATCGACCTGCCACCCCTTCCCTCCGCACCCCCGCCCCCGCCCCCGCCGCCGCCTCCGCCTGCCGCACCGAGCGACGGAGGGCGCGACGTCACGCCGGCGCCCGATGCGAGCCCCTGAGTGACGAAGCGCGCGCAGCTCGCCCTGAGCATCGCCGCGCTGCTCTTGGTCATCGCGGCGGTCTACAGTCCGGCCCTGCGGCACGGGGCCTTCGTCTGGGACGACCATGCGTTGGTCGAGACGAACGACCTGGTCGCCCGGGGCTCGCTACGCGAGATCCTGGCGCGCCCGTTTCTCCCCAGTGATGCCGTGATCGACGCGCGGCCCGCCTACTACCGGCCGCTCACGGTGCTGTCTCTGCGGGCCGACTTCACGCTCGCCGCCTACGACGCACCCTCGTTTCACCTGTCGAATCTCTTCTTCCACCTCGGCGCGGTGCTCGCGTTCCTCGCCGTCGCGCGCAGGCTCGGGGCGTCGGACTGGGCCAGCCTCGTCGCCGCCGCGGCCTGGGCGCTCCACCCGCGCCTCACCGAGGCGGTCGCGTGGGTCTCGGGCCGGACCGACGTGCTCGCCGCGCTCTTTGGTCTCGCCGCCGTCGCGATGTGGCCCTGGTTCGGTCAGGGCGAGCCGCTCACGCGTCGCGCGGCGTGGTGGCGAGCCGTCGTCGCCACGGGGTCACTCTTCGCCCTCCTCCTCGCCATGCTCGCGAAGGAGACCGCGGTCGCCGCGGCCCTCGCCATCGCCGCCGGTACCTGGCTCGCCGCGCCAGGTGAGAGGCTATCCGAGCGCGCGCGGTACGCCGCGCCCCGGATCGGCCTGCTCTCGTTGGCGATCGCGCCTTACCTCGCGCTCCGCGCCTCGGCGCTGCGCGGCCTGACGCCGGCGCTCACCCCTCTCGGCGCGCCGCGCCGCGCGCTCACGGTCCTCGAGGCGGTGGGGCGTTACCTGGAGATGGCGCTCGACGCGTGGCAGCCGGCGACCAGCATCGGGCTCGTCGGTGAGCCTGACCTCGCGCGAGCGACCGCGGGAGGCGTTGCCCTCCTCGTCGTGGCGGCGTTCATCGTCCGTTCGTTCTCCGTCCGGTCCGCGCCCGTCGCTGGCTCGGAAGGATCGCCGCGGGTGGCCCTCGGGGTCGCGATCACCCTCGCGGCCTCTGCGCTCGGGCTCGTCGTGCACATCGTTCCGATCGCCCTCGCGGCAGGGATCACCTCCGATCGGCTCCTCTACATGCCGCTCGCGGGCGTCGCGCTCGGGTGCGCGGTCGCGGCGTCGCGGCTCTCGCCGCGCCTGCGGAAGGTCGTGGGGGGGGGGGCGCTCCTGATCACCGCCACCTTTGCCGGCGTGTCCTACGGTCGCGCCTCCGACTACACCGACGAGCTTCGTTTCCGCGTGGTCGCTGCGGAGCACTCGAATCCGCGCAATACGAGCGCGAGGAGCGGGCTCGCCTCGGTGGCGATGGGCTACGGCGCCCCCGCGCTCGCGTGTCGTCTCCACGGGTCGGTGGTGCGCATCCTCGAGCAGACTGGGCGAACGGGGACGGCGCGCCACGTGCGCGCGCTCGAGAACCTGGGGAGCTGCTACGAGACGATCGGCGCCTACGACCTTGCTGCGGCGCGCTACGAGCAGCTGCTGGTGCTGCGCCCCGCGACTGCGGGCGTTCACCTGCGGCTTGCCTACGTCTGGCTGCACCGCGTCGAGCTGGACCAAGCGGAGGTCGAGCTGCGGAGGGCGCTGGCCATCGACCCGAACCTGGGGCTCGCGCGCCGGCTCATCGAGGAGCTGCCGAGCCTTCGCATGCGCAAAGATAAGTTCGCCGACCCCCAGCGCCGTCTCGCCGACCGGGTCGGATGGGCGCAGCTCCTCACGCGCCTCGGACGTCTGCCGGACGCCGCGGAGGCGTGGCTCCCGATCGCCTTGGACCCGCGGTCGACCGACGACGCCGCGTGGAGTGCCTACGCGTTCATCCTGACCAACGCCGACTACGCGACCGCCCTCCGCGCCGGCGAGGCCCACGCTCTTCGCACGGCGATCGACGTTCCGCTGGGCAAAGAGCTGCTCGGTCAGCGCCGCCACAAGCACGCGAGCCTCGTCGCGCTGCGGGCACGTATCGAGGCGCTCGCTGGCAGCGAATGAGCGACGCGGCCCCGGGCGATTCACGCTATCGTACGTCCGTGCATCCGGGCTCGCGGCGCGCGTTCACGGCCATCGAGCTGATGAACTTTCTGGGCCTCGCGGCGGTGCTGAGCGCCGTCGCGATGTACGCACTGGCGCGCTACGTCCGCCACGCGAAGACGGTCGAGGCCGCGAGCTCGGTGACGCGCCTCGCCAGCAACGCCGCGTTGTTCTACGACAACTCGGACGGCACGCAGCCTGCGGCGGCGAACCCTGCTGCGGTCCATGCGATGCGTCACTTCCCGACCAGCTCGGCGTCGCCGGTCCCTACCGACGAGCTTTCCGTGCGGGGTTCTCGCTACCAGTCGAACCTCGCCGACTGGTCGGTGAGCCCCTGGCGCGAGCTCGACTTCAAGATGGTGCAGCCCCAGTACTATCGCTACGCGTTCGCGTCCGAGGGCGCCGGAGCCACGGCCAAGGCGATGGTCACCGCCCAAGGTGATCTCGACGGGGACGGCGTTCGTTCGACGTACGCACTGGAGATCATGGCCGACCAGGGGCTGTCCGCTTCGGTCTCGAAGACGATGACGAAGACGGACACGGAAGAATAGCGTGCGTCGCTTCACGCCTCTCGAGCTGGCGATCGGCGCGGCCCTGGTGGGCTCTGTCCTCGCGGTCGCGGTTCCGACCTTCGTCCACGAGCTGCACGCGTCACGCTTCGTGGAGCCGGCCGATGGCCTCTCGCGTATCGGCATCGCGGCCGTCTCGTTCTGCGAGGCGAACGAGCGGTTTCCGGTCAGCGCGCCATTGACGCCCTCCGCTCCACCCCGGGGGCGCAAGGAGACCGACCCCCCCGGCACGTGGGACGGCCCTACCTGGAGCGCGCTCGCCTTCCGTCCTGCGCCGGACGGCGTTCCGCACGCCTACTCGTTCTCGTTTGACAGCCCGGGCGGCAGCACGTTCGTTGCGCAAGCGCGCGGCGACCTGGACGGGGATGGTCTGCTCAGCACCTTCGAGGTCCGCGGAGAGCAACGCCGCACCACCGACGGGAAGCCGGCCGTGACCCCCGGGATGTACGTGGAGGCGGAGCTCGAATGAGCCGCTGGTCCCAGCTTGCGCCCGCGATCTTCACGCTCGTGCTCGGCGCCTCCGGCATCGCGTTCGTCCAGCCGTCCCTCGCCCGGCAAGCGCACAAGGTCCGCCAGCGCGATGATGTCTTCCTGCTTCCGCCGCCCGCCGAGCTCCGGGTCCTCACGCTGGGCTACCGCGCCGCCGCGGCCGACGTTCTCTGGTCGAAGCTGATCCTCGAGTATGGCCTCCACTGGCAGGAGCGGCGCCCGTTTCCCGAGGTCACGAGGTACGTCGACGGCATCCTGGCGCTGGAGCCTGATCTGCCGATTCTCTACGACTTCATCGACACCATCCTGGTGTACCCCGCGCCGCCCGGCGGTACCGACGAGGACGCGCGGACGGCGCGCCGCTACCTCGCGCGCGGGACCGTCGAGCGGCCCTACGATCCGAACGTGTGGCTTCGCTACGGCCAGTTCATCGCGTTCCTCGCCCCGTCGTTCCTGAAGGACGAGCAGGAGATCAAGCAGTGGCGCGTCGACGGAGCAAGCGCCATCCTCCGCGCCGTGGAGCTCGGCGCCGATGCCCAGCGCTCGCTCGCCGCGGCGTCGATCCTCGACCGCGCCGGCGAACGCAAGGCCACGATCGCCCAGCTCGAACGCT
This sequence comes from Polyangiaceae bacterium, assembly GCA_043736975.1. Taxonomy (GTDB): domain Bacteria; phylum Myxococcota_A; class Polyangia; order Polyangiales; family Polyangiaceae; genus Labilithrix. The sequence goes on along the minus strand of JAYTBL010000370.1, from coordinate 16,603 downwards.
CCTACGCCGTGAGCGACGATCCGGGGATGCGCGAGCAGCTTCGTCTCCGATTGCTCTCGATGAAGGGGACGTTGGAGGCGGAGAAGGCGGTCGGCGCCGTCGACCGTGAGTGGCGTTCGAGGTACCAGTTCCTCTCGCGCGGGCTGGCTCTGCTCCTCGGCCCGTCGCGCTCGCCCGTCTCGTGCGCGGGCCCCGAGTCGTACGGCATTCGTGGCTGCGCGAAGGACTGGGACGCGGCGATCGCCGACTCCGAGCGCTAGTCCTTGGACTCCCGCGGCGCAGGATCTCGCAGCGCCTTCGCGCTCGAGCCGAACATGCGGTCGTTGTGGATGCGCCGCGCCGACGCCACCAAGCGGCCCATCGACGGGCTCCGCGCGCTCTCGGTGCTGTGGGTCATCGAGTACCACACGCTCGCGTTCATCGGCCGGCCGCTTCGTAACGACTCCGCCTCTGCCCTTCTTCGCTTCGTCAACCGCGGCCATCTCGGCGTCGATGTGTTCTTCGTGCTCAGCGGGTTCTTGATCGCCTGGCTCCTGATGCGCGAGCACGAGACGACGGGCTCGATCGGCCTGCGAAGCTTCTATCGCCGCCGCGCGATGCGCATCCTGCCGGCGTACTTTGTCGCCCTCGCGATCCACGTGCTGCTCATCCCGCGAAATCGCGATACGGCGTGGGCCAACCTGCTCTTCGTGAACAACTTCTTGCCCGAGAGTCGGCAATGCATGAGCTGGACGTGGTCGCTCGCCGTCGAAGAGCAGTTCTACATTCTCTTTCCGCTGGCCCTCCTCGTCGCCTTGCGCCTCTCACGGCCGGTCGCCCTCATCGTGGGCGTGTTCGCGATCGGCGCGATCGTTCGTATGGCGATCGTCGAGCGCTACGGCATCCATCTGCCGAAGCTCGACCACCAGTCCTTGTTCTCGAACATGCTCTACAACAAGCCGTACGGGCGATTCCCGCAGCTGCTGAGCGGCGCGTTCGTCGCCTATCTCATCGGATTCACCGACGCGGCGAGGAGGCTGCGAGCGTATCCATGGGTGACCTCGACGGGTGCGCTGGGCGCCCTGATCGCGATCCTCGCGCTGAGCTTCGTGAAGCAGCCCGTGTTCCTCTACCGCTGGCCGACCTGGGTCAATTTTCTCTACTTCAGCTTCGCTCAGGTGATCTTCGCGGTCGCAGTCGCGGCCCTGATCTTCGTCAGCCTGAGCGGTCTCGCCGGCGGCCGCCTCGCGGCGCGGCTCCTGTCCTGGCGCGGGTTCTATCTGGTGAGCCAGCTCTCGTACTCGGCGTACTTGATCCACATGATCATCATCTTCGTCGGCATCGACCTGGAGGTCTTTCCGCTGGCGCGGTCGGAGGCGGAAGTGTTCTGGTACCTGCTCCTGATCCCCGTGATCACGCTGGTCGCGGCCATGCCGATGTACATGCTGGTCGAGAAGCCGCTGATGAACCTCCGCGAACGGCAGTCGCGGTGATCAGTCGACGAGGATCGTGCGCAGTCCGATCATCGCGTGATCGGTCGCCCCGGGCAGCTTCGCCCAGATGCTGATCTCGTAGAGCCCAGGCTGGCCGCCGTCGGAGAGGGGGACGTCGATCGCCAGCTTCGTGCCGTCGATCTTGACCGGCAGCGGCGTCACGAAGCCCGGGCCCCAGTACATCTGGAACGGCTTCGGGACCGGGTAGCTGCGGCGCTTGTTGACCTCCGCGACCGGGATCGGCATCGGCTTCGGGATGCGCGCCACCCCCACCCCGCTCGGCCGCACGCCCGGCGCCAGCGTTCCCTCGACGTGCAGCAGCGAGCCGACCTTCGCGTGCTTCGGGATCGGCGCGTACGAGCCGTAGTCATCGGTCAGCTCCTGCGCGAAGCACGGCACCGGGATCTCGGTGGGGGTGGCCACGGGCTGCGCTACGCCGATACCGATGCGCGTGTGCCCCGGGCGCAGGATGTTCTTGCGATGACCGTCGTTGGGGGGCACCTCGTCGAAGAACATCGACTCGGCGCGCTCCACCTGGACGGGATCGATGAGCGCTTGACGGTCGAGGACGCGCGGCTTCTCGTCGGTGAAGCAGAGCGCGTTCTCGAGCACCATGTCGGCGCCTCCGGCGTCGCTGTGGCGCTGCTCGGGGACCGAGCCGTCGGTGCCCCAGTGCCCCAGATAGCCGAAGTGCGCCATGTCCTCGGCGTGCGCCTGGCCTGCGACGGTAGGCGGGCCCTCGTCGAGCTCGACGGGCGCGAGCCCGGCCGTCGCCCGATCGCGGTTCACGAGGCCCAGCATGTAGCGGCGCGCCTCCGCGGGCGTGAGCTTCTTCGTGGGTCGCTGCAACGGGAGCGGCGCGGTCACCACCGGCGCGTCGGGCCGCGACCTGCCGGCGAGCGGCGCGGTCACCACCACCGCGGGCGCCGGCCCGTGCGGAGCGCCGCAAGAAGACACCAGGCAAGAAAACACCAGGCAAGAGAACGCCAGGTAACAGAAGAGCGCGAGCTGCGAGTTCCGCTTCATGGCCGAAAGCTGGTAGACCATAGCGGATGCTCGGCTCCCTGTCCGTCCTCTGCGGTCAGATGCTCGTGGTCGGCCTCCAGGGCCAGGAGCTCCTCGCCGAGGAGCAGCGCCTGCTCGCGAACGGCGAGCGCGGCGGCGTGGTGCTCTTCCACCGCAACGTCACGCCCGATCTGGGCGGCGTGGCGGCGCTCAACGCCGCCGTCGCGAAGGCCGCGCCCGCCGACCTGCCGCCGCTCGTCGCCGTCGATCAGGAAGGCGGCCGCGTGATGCGCCTCGGCGCTCCGGCGCTCCAGCTCCCGCCCATGCGTCGCCTCGGCGACCTCGACGACGACGACCTCATCCGCCGCGTCGCCCACGCGCAGGCCCGCGAGCTCGCCGCGCTCGGCTTCACCATGAGCTTTGCGCCGGTGGCCGACATCCACACGCGCGACTCGAATCCGATCATCGGGGATCGCGCGTTCGCCACCACGCCCCAGCGGGTCGCGCGCTTCGCCGGCGCCTTCGCCGAGGGCCTCGCCCGCGGCGGCGTGCTCTCGTGCGCAAAGCATTTCCCAGGGCACGGCGACACCACCGTGGACTCGCACCTCGCCCTGCCCCGCGTGGAGCGGTCGGCGGCCGCGCTGCGCGCCATCGAGATCGCGGCGTTCGCGGCGCTCGCGCGGAGCCCGGCCATCGACTCCATGATGACTGCGCACGTCGTCTACCCCGCGCTCGACGGCGCGCAGCCGGCCACCCTTTCCCATGCGATCTGCACCGATCTGCTGCGCCGGGAGCTTGGATTTTCAGGGGTCGTCTTCTCCGACGACCTCGAGATGAAGGCCCTCACCATGCCCGCCGCGGAGTCTGCGGTGCGCGCCGTGCTCGCCGGCTGCGACGTGCTGCTCGTCTGCTCGCGCGCCGACCTCGCGGCCGAGGCCCACGCCGCGCTGGTTCAGGAGGCCGAGACCAGCCAGGCGTTCCGCGCTCGCTGCGAGGAGGCCTCGCGACGCGCGCTCGCCATGCGCCGCCGCGCCGTGCCCGCGCCGCGCGCCGCGGCTGGCGATCTCGCGGCGGCGTTCGCGGCCAGCGCGCCGATCGCCGCCGAGCTCGCGGCTCGCCTCGGAGCCGCTGTCTCGTGAGCCTGGTCGGCGTCGCGGCCAAGCGCATCGTCACCGGCGATCCCGCGCGCATCACCGAAGGCAACCCGCTGGGGATCGTGGAGGATGGCGTCGTCGTCTACGACGACCGCTCGATCAGCTGGGTCGGACCGCGCTCCAGCGCCGCGCAGGTGCCGATCGTCGACTACGGCGATCGCGTGGTCACCGCCGGCCTCGTCGACGCGCACACGCACGCCGCCTGGGTCGGCTCCCGCCACCACGAGTACGCGGTGCGCATGGCCGGCGGCGACTACCGCGCCATCGCTGCGGCCGGCGGCGGCATTCTCTCCTCGTTCCGCGCCGTCGCCGCTGCCAGCGAGGAGGAGATCGCGGCGACCCTCGTGGCGCGCCTCCGCCGCATGGCGAACCTCGGCGTCACCTCGTGCGAGGTGAAGAGCGGCTACGGCCTCGATCCCGACGGCGAGCGCAAGCAGCTGCGCGCCATCGCGCAGGCGCGGCGGAGCGCCGGCGTACCGCACGTCGTCGCGACCTACCTCGCGCTGCACGCGTTGCCCGAGAGCGCGCGCGCGAGCCGTGATCACTACGTCCTGCGCGTCGCCTCCTCGCTCGTGCCGGAGATCGCCGAGGCGAAGCTCGCCTCGTTCGTCGACGCCTACGTCGATGAGAACGCGTTCACCGTCGACGAGGCGCGCATCGTCTGCGAGTCGGCGAGGCGCGCGGGGCTGGGCGTTCGCCTGCACGTGGGGCAGTTCGCGGACGTGGGCGGCGCGCAGCTCTGCGCGGACGTGGGCGCGAGGTCCGCGGATCACCTGGAGCACATCGACGAAGAGGGCATCGCGGCGCTCGCGCGCGCCGGCGTAGCGGCCGTGCTCCTCCCCGTCGCGAGCTTCACGCTCGGGCAAGCGCCGCCGCTGGTGGCGGCGCTGCGGGCGGCGGGCGTCGCGCTGGTGGTGGCGAGCGACGCCAACCCCGGCACCGCGCCGTCGGAGAGCCTCCCGCTCGCCATGGCGCTGGCGGTCCGCATGTACGGGATGAGCCCGGCCGAGGTGCTCCTCGGCGCCACCCGTCTCGCCGCGGCCTCACTCGGGCTTTGGGGGGCCGGCATCCGCAAGCCGCGCGGCGCGCTCGCGCCCGGCGCCCGCGCCGATCTCGTGGTGTGGGATCTCCCGCACGAAGAGGCGATCATCCAGCCCTGGGGCGGACCGAAGACCTGGGTGGTCCTCCGCGACGGCCTCCGCATCGGCGGCGCCGCCGACTGAACGATCACCGCCCCGGCGTGCAGGCCGGGAGCGGCGCGGCGCAGGGGCGCTCCGCGCGATGCTCGCCGCACTCGCCGCAGGTGCGGCCTGGGGTCCAGCGCTGCGTGAACGAGCCCGCCCACTCGCTCTCCCCGACGATCTCGAGGTCACCGCCGTGAGGGCGCAGCGAGAGGGTGCGGACCACGGCGGAGGGGAAGTCGTCGGGCGTCGGCCAATAGAGGCCGTCACGCGCCACCACCTGCGAGCTGCCGGTGATCTCCGACCTCCTCCAAGCGCCGCACTCGAGCCCGCCTGCCGACTCGCAGGAATCGCGACGCAGCGTGAACGTGCCGTCGGTGCGGAGCTCGAGGTTCGTCGGCTGCGCGCTGCCGGGCAGGTGGTAGACCCCGGCCAGCGGGGTGAGGGTCCCCGTCTTTCCGCAGGCAGCCACCACGACCGAAGTCGCGAGAGCGATGGCGGCGATGGCGGCGGGACACCGGCGCGTCAGACCCCCTTCGACTCGCGAGACACCCATCGGCTTGGCTCAACGCCTGGCGCGCCGTCTTCCTTCCTCACGCAGGGTGCTTTCCCAGGCCCGCGGGGGCGCGCATGTCGCCGGAGCGGCGCTTGCTCACCAGCACCAGCGCCGCCAGCGTGGCCACGAACGGGAGCATGGCCAGGACCTGGGAGGGCAGCTTGGTCTGGTTCTGGAGGACGATCTGCAGCGCATCGAGCGCCGCGAACGCCAGGCAGGCCGCGGCCGCCGGCCACGGGCGCCACCCCGAGACGATCACCGCCGCCAGCGCGATGAAGCCGCGCCCGCCGCTCATTCCCGCCTGGAACTGATGCAGGTCGTACGCCAGCGCCGCGCCGCCGAGGCCGGTGACGGCGCCGCCGAGCGTCACCGCCGCGGTGCGCATGGCCGCGACGCGGACGCCCACCGCCTGCGCCGCCGACGGATCCTCGCCGCACGCTCGCAGCCGCAGGCCGAAGCGGGTACGGCGCAGCATCCACGCCGTCGCGGCGACGATCGCGATCGTCGCCAGCAGGAACGGATCGAGCAACGTGCGCGCGAGCAGGCCCCAGCCGTCCGCGAAGCGGAAGCCTTGGATGCTCGGCGAGTTCGAGCTCGAGCCGTACAGGCCGCGCAGGAAGAAGCGCGTGCCGCCCGCCGCGATCAGGTTGAGCGCGATGCCGCTCACGATGGCGTCGATGCGGCCGCGCACCACCAGCGTCGCGTGCACCAGCCCGAAGAGCGCGCCGCACGAGACGCCGGCCGCGACGCCCGCTACCGCGCTGCCGGTCGCGTGCGCCGCAGCGACCGCGGCCAGGGCGGAGCCGAGCAGCGTACCCTCGAGCGCGATGTTCACGACGCCGCTGCGTTCGCTGAGCGTGCCGCCGAGTGCCGCGCAGCCGTAGGGGATCGTCATGCGCGCGGTCTGCGCGATCATCGTTCCCGAGACGATGATGTCGAGCGCGCTCATGCCGCCACCGCCTTCGGCGCGCTCACCGTGGGGCGGCGCTGGAGCCGCTGATCGGCGAGCGCCACCGCGCACACCACGACGCCGCTCAGCACGTCCATCAGCTCCTTGGGCACGAACGCGTTCACCGCGAGCCCGCCCTGCTGCAGCGTGCCGAAGAGCAGCGCCGCGAAGACCAGGCCCACCGCGCTGCCGCGCCCCAGGATCGCCACCGCGAGCCCGCCGAAGCCCGCGCCTGCGCCCAGGCCCTCCTCGAAGTAGCCCTTGTAACCGAGCACGGTGCCGAGGCTCGCGGCGCCCGCGAGCGCGCCGGAGACCACGAGCGCTTGCGTCATCCGGCCGCGCACGTCGACCTTCTCCGCGGCCATGGCCACCGGGTTCTCGCCCACCAGGCCGAGCTCGCGACCGAAGCGCGTGCGGCGGTACGACTGCGTGGTGAGGAGCGTGGCGAGCACTCCGAAGGCGAGGGCGAAGCTCGCGGCGCTGCCCTCGAGGCCCTTGAACCACACGTCGAGCCGGGGCATACGAGCGCCGGGCACCACGTCGGCGGTGCGCACCGTGCCGGTGAGCGCGAGCCCGCCCGCGCCGAGCGCGAGCCCGACCACGCTGCTCGCGATGCTGTTCATCATGATCGTGGAGATGACCTCGTGGGCGCCGAAGCGACCCTTGAGGATCGCTGGGACCAAGGCCCACGCCGCGCCAGCCGCCGTCGCCGCGGCGAGCGCGAGCGGCATCGCGACCAGGAAAGGTGTGCCGGCGGGGAGCTTCGCGCCGACCACCCCCGCGGCGAGGCTACCCACTGCGAGTTGCCCTTCGGCGCCGATGTTGAAGAGCCCAGCGCGCAGCGCGAGGTCGACGGCGACGCCCGTGAAGAGCAGCGGCGTCGCCTTGAAGAGCACCTGGCCTGCGCCGTAGCTCGTGCCCCAGGTGCCGTCGAAGAGGAGCCCGGCCATCGCGCGCGGCGAGGCACCGTAGAGCCACACCAGCACGCAGAACGCGAGCCACCCCACGGCGAGCCCGGCGAACGCAGCGGGCAGCGAGCGTGTCGACGTACCGCTCACGAGGCCCCCCCGGACGCGACGTTCGCGCCGGTGACGCCGAGCATGCGGCGTCCGAACTCCTCGTCCGACGTGGTGGGCGGGAGATCGGCGACGATCCGCCCGCGCGCGAGCACCAGAATACGACTGCAGAGTGCACGCAGTTCATCGAGATCAGCCGAGAGAACGAGCACGCCGGCCCCGCCGGCCGCCGCCGCCCGCAGGCGCTCGTGGATGTCGGAGCTGGCGCCGAGGTCGACGCCGCGCGTGGGTTGCGCCGCCACGAGCACGCGCGCGTGGTCCTGGGAGAGCCGCGCCAGCGCGCGCGCCACCACGACCTTCTGCTGGTTGCCGCCCGAGAGGCCGCGCGCCGGGCGATCGAGATCCTGCGGCGCCCCCGAGGCGGCGAGGCGCTGCTTGGCCTCGACCTCGAGCCTGCCGAGATCGAGGAGCCCGAGGCGCGAGAACGAGCCGAGCTCGCCGAGCACGAGGTTGTCGCGCACCGAGGCATCGAGCACCAGGCCCTGCACCTGGCGATCCTCGCGGATCACCGCGGTCTCCGCGCCCGTGATCTCGCCAGCGTCGGGCGCGCTGTCGCGGGCCAGGAGCGCCACGAGCTCGCGCTGACCGTTCCCTTCGACGCCCGCGACGCCGACGATCTCGCCTGCGTGCAGCGTGAGCGAGACCTCGGTGAGGCCGCGCCCGAGCGAGACCTCGCGCACGTCGAGCACGACTTCGTCGCGGCGGGTGGCGGCGGCGGGCGGCGGCTCCGCGGACCGGTGCGCGCCCTTCCCCGCCCCCATGATCGCGGCGGTCACCTCGGCGATCTGCGCGTCGAGATCGTGCCCTGCGCCGCGCTCGAGCGGCCTGGTGAACACGAGATCGCCACGACGCATGACGGTCACCACGTCCGCGTGGGCCTTCACCTCGTCCATCTTGTGCGTCACCACCACCACCCCGGTGCCTGCGTCCGCGAGGCGGCGCAGCGTCGCGTAGAGCGCCGCCGCCTCGCCCTTGGTGAGGACCGCGGTTGGCTCGTCGAGGATGAGGAGCTGCGCGTCGCGGTAGAGCGCGCGGGCGATCTCGAGGCGCTGGCGGTCGCCGACGCCGAGCGTCTCCACCAGGGCATCGAGCGGCAGCTCGACGCCGAGCTCCTTCCCCACCGCCTCGGCCTTCTTCCGCGCCGTGGGTCGGTCGATCACGCCGAGCGCGGACGTCGGCTCGGCGCCGAGCATGATGTTCTCGAGAGCGCTGAAGACGGGTACGAGGGCGAAGTGCTGGAGCACCATGCCGATACCGCGGCGGATCCCCTCCCGGGGCGTGTGGGGCTCGAGGCGCGAGCCGAAGGCCTCGATGTGGCCTGAGTCCGGCACCATCATCCCCGCCACCAGCTTGAGCAGCGTGCTCTTGCCGGCACCATTCTCTCCGCAGAGCGCGTGGATCTCGCCGGCGCGGAACGAAACCGAGGCCGATCGCACGGCCACGACCTCTCCCAAGGTCTTCACCACCCCGACGGCGCGGGCCAGGAGCCGAAGCTCGTCCTTCACGCGGGTAGGATAGGACAATAGTCCCAGGATTTTCGTATGATCGAGGCCAAGGCCCGATGCAATCCCCGATGACACGTCTGGCTTCCTCCTCTTCGTTCTGGCGCCGTCGGTCCCGTCGGGCGCGCGGAGCGACCCTTGTCGAGTACGCGCTGCTGGTGGTGGGGGTGATGCTCATCGCGGGCGGCGCCTGGCGCATGCTCGGCTCGAGCATGAAGAAGAGCGCAGGCAACAGCAGCGATGAGCTCGGCGAGCGCAGCGGCGGCGGCGGCAGCTCCCCCGCGAGCGGCGGCGGCAGCACGTCCGGCGGTGGCGGTGGCGGTGGCGGTGGCCGTGGCGGCGGCGGCGGCGGCGGTCAGGCCGGCGGTAAGATGGGCGCTGCGCAGAAGGTCAACGTCGGCGGCGTCGGTGGCGGCGCGGGCGGTGGCGGTGGCGGCGGCGGTGGCGCGGTCGCCGAGGGGGCGGAGGGGCAGTACGCGAGCAACGGCGGTGGTGCGGGCGAGCACGACGGCACGTCGGCCGACAACGCGGACCTGAAGTTCCGCCGCAGCTTGGGCCTCGGCTTTCTGGCGGCGGGCATCATCGCGGTCGGCTACGTCATCGCGAAGGCGCGCAACGTGAAGAAGGCCGTCGACGCGGAAGGCAACCTCCCCCCGGAGAGCTGAGCCCGCTCAGCTCACCGCAGGCCCGTCCACGAGAGGAAGCGGTGCCAGGCGGAGCGCTGCTGCGGCTGCGGCTGCGGGGCTTGCCAGGTGTTGACGCTCGCGTAGCTCTGGCGCGGGTTCGTCGGCGGCATCGGCGGCGACCCCTGCTGGTGCTGCGGCATGCCGGGAATGCCCTGCGCCGGCGAATGGCCGAACGGCGGCGGGGGGAGCGGCGGCGATGGCGGCGAGAGGTAGGGCTGCGACTGCGGCGGGGGCATCTGCGGCGCGGCGAGGTGCGCGGTGCGCGGCGCGGTGACGCGGGCGCGCACCGCATCCTGATCCTCGTTCGCGAGGGACACGCCGCATGCCGCGCACGCGCGCGCATGCGGCGCGTTCATCGTCCGGCACATCGCGCACTCGCGCGGGCCTGCGCTGTCGACGCGCGTCACCGAGTCGGGGACCGGGCGCTTCGCCGTCGAGAGCTCCTCGCGGTTCATGATCGCCGTACGATCGCTGCTGTCGTCGGGCGGCGTCGCGGCCCGCGGGATCCGTCGCGGCAGCGACGCGGGATCGGGGCGGTCCATCTTGATCGTTGCGTCGTCGAAGGCCTCCTCCGACGGGAGCTCCTGGTGGCGGTCGGCGAGCGACGGCAGGACGGGCGCCGGGGCGATGCGCTCGGTGCGGGGCGCCGCCTTCGACGCCTGCTGCGGCGCCCGCGGCTGCTTCGGCCCCAGCGGCGCCTGCGAGTCCGCACGCGGCGCCAGGCCCATCTCGGGCGGCCGCGCGACCTCGGTCATGTCGCCGGCCTGGTAGATGTCGTCGTCGTCGCCGTACTCGAGGTTTGCTAGCGCCTTGGGCGGCTCGATGGCCCCCGCGAGCGCGCGCGAGAGCTCCTCCATCGATTCAAAGCGCTGCTCGGGCTGCTTCGCGAGGCAGCGCAGGATGACGCGATCGAGCTCGCCCGGGATCTCGGGGTTCGCCTCGGTCATCGACTTGGCATAGACGTTGAGGTGCGCGTGGATGAGCGCGGGGACGCCGCCGTCGCGGAACGGCGCCTTGCCCGAGAGCATGCGGTACATGACGACGCCGAGCGCGTACAGATCGGTGCGACCGTCCACGGTGCGCCCCATGATCTGCTCGGGCGCCATGTACTCGACGGTCCCGACGAGCATGCCGGTATGCGTGAGCTGCGTCTGCTGATCGGGCGTGTACGACTTGGCGACGCCGAAATCGAGCACCTTCACGTAGCTCGAGTCGTTGCCGCGCTGCACGAGCATCACGTTCGCCGGCTTGAGATCGCGATGGATGATCCCGGCAGCGTGCGCGACGTGGAGCGCTGCGCACATCTGACGGGCGATGTGGACCGCGAGCGCCGGCTTGAGCTTCCCTTCCCGCCGCAGCTTCGTGGAGAGCGACTCGCCCTCGAGCAGTTCCATGACGAAGTACATGTCGCCCTGGTCACTGCGGCCGAGGTCGTAGACCTCGATGATGTTCTCGTGCTGGACGCGCGCCGTGTTCTTCGCCTCGCGGAGGAAGCGGCCCGCCACCTCGTCGTCGAGCGTCACCCCGTCGACCCCGCGAACCAGCTTCACCGCGACCGCGCGATGCATCGTCTGGTCGGTGGCGCGGTACACCACCCCCATGCCGCCGGAGCCGAGCTTGGCCTCGAGGCGGTATCTTGCGCCCAAGAGGCGAGGAAGGGAGTCGTCGGTTTCCGACATCCGAGTCCCCTCCGAGCCTATCACGACGACCGTGCTAGCTTGCGGCGCTGATGAGCGGAGCGCCCCCCAGCGGCAACGATCGGCAGGTCCACAAGCGTTACCTCGAGTACCGGGACCGGCATTCGTACTTCGGAAAGGTCGAGCGGCTGCTCACCCTGGCGGAGTACATCCCCCTCGAAATCGAGCTTGCGGAGCTGGAGATCAAGGGAGAGGACCATCGGGACGACGAGGAGGAGGCCCGCTTCGCTGTGGTTGCGCGGATCTTGTTCAGGGACTGAAGCGTCCCAGGAAACGCTAGAGTTCGGTGCTCTAGACCGCTTTGCGCGCGACGGGCGTGACCGCCGACTCGGCGTGCGGCGAGAAGGTCACGCCGGAGCGGCGCCGCTCGGAGGCGGGCTTCGCCTGGAGGCCCGCGTGGAGCGTGGCGCTGGCGAGAATGAGCTCGCAGAGCTCGCCGTAGGCGATGCCCGCGTGGTCCGCGATCTTCGGCAGCAGCGAGGTCGCGGTCATGCCCGGCAGCGTGTTGACCTCCAGGACATACTCGTTCTCACCCTCGGTCACGAGGAGGTCGACGCGCACGGCGCCGGTGCAGCCGAGCGCCCGGACCGCGCGCTCCGCGAGGTTCATGACGCCGCGGGTACGCGTGGGCGCGATGCGGGGCGGGATGATGTAGTCGGTGGCGCCTGCGGTGTACTTCGCGGAGTAGTCGTAGATGCCGCTCTTGGGAGCTACCTCGATGCAGCCGAGGACGCGGCCGTCGAGCACGCCGACGTGGACCTCGGTGGCCTTGATGTAGCGTTCGACGAGCGCCCAGCGATCGAGCTCGAGCGCCGCCTCGATGCCCGAGCGGAGCTCGCGCAGATCGCCGGCCTTCGCAAGACCGAGCGACGAGCCCTCGTTGCGGGGCTTCACGATGACCGGATAGCCGAAGCTGCCGTGCAGCTCCGCGAGGTCCTCGTCGCCGAGGAGGTCGGTCTCCGTCGCCACGTAGTACGGGGGCGTCGGGATGTTGTGGAGACGGAACATCTCCTTCGCCTTGAGCTTGTCCATCGCGAGGGCCGAGGCGAGCACCGAGGAGCCGGTGTAGGGGATGCCCATCAGCTCGAGCATGCCCTGCAGACAGCCGTCCTCACCGCCGCGTCCGTGGAGCGCAAGGAACGCCACGTCGATCCCGGCAGCACGCAGCGTGACGTCGATCGGCTGCGCATCCGCGCCGCGCGCGCCTGGCGCGGCAGGCAAGACGACCCGCGCCACCTCGTGCCCGCGAGCCTCGAGCGCACGCGCCACGCCTTCGCCGGTCCTCAGCGAGATCTCGCGTTCACCGCTCGAGCCGCCCATCAATACGCCCACACGCCGCTTGTTCATTCTGTCATCCCTCGGGGGTTGGTCTGGCAGTTCCAAGATCCGCGCCGTGCGGCTTCGCGAAGGAAGTCCAACGGTTGGGAGCGGGTGGTGTGTCTCGCGAGACACGGGGGGTCACGCGAGAAACACGAAGCAAGGCCTCGTCTCACGTACCGAAGTGAGGGTCAAGGGGCCAAGTTTTCGTCGCGAAGGGGGGAAGGAGGGGGCCGCTGGCCCACCCCCACGGGACTAGTCCACTTCGACGAGGATGGCCGTGATGTTGTCCTTGCCGCCGCGTTCGTTCGCGAGAGCAATGAACTTCTTCACCGCGTCTTCTCCGCCGAGGTTCGCGATGGGAGCGATGTCGCTCTCGCGCAGGTACCCGTGGAGACCGTCCGAGCAGAGCAGGAACTTCGTGCTCGTCGTCAGCTTCACGAGGCCGGTATCGACCTGGACGTAATCCCGGTTTCCGACCGCGCGCGTGATGACGTTCCTGTGAGGTGACTTCTTGGCTTCTTGCGGGGTGATGAGGCCCTGCTTCAGCTGCCACGCGATGAGCGTGTGATCTTCCGTGAGTTGTTCGACGGTCTCGCCGTGTACCCGGTAGATGCGGCTGTCACCGACCTGCGCCGTCACCGCGAACTCGCCGAGGACGAGCAGCGCGCTCAGCGTGGTGCCCATGCCGGTCTTGCCGCGGTCCATCTCGGCCATCGAGAAGACCATGTACGTGGCGGCCTGGATGGCGCTCTCCATCAGGCGGCTCGCTGCGCGGACGTCCTCCTCGACCAGTGGATCGGCCAGCTCGTGGAGGTTGCCGATCCCGCGCTTCACCATGCCGTAGACCGTCTCGACGGCCTCCTGGCTGGCGATCTCCCCGGCAGCGTGCCCGCCCATGCCATCGCCCACGATGTAGAGGCCGAGGCGATCGTCGAAGAAGAACGCGTCCTCGTTCGACTGACGCTTTCGCCCGACGTCGGAGCTCCCTGTCCCGGTGCGCCGGAGAGGGGGGTGGGCGGGCTGGTTGCTCATCGCCATCGCTCGAGGATAAAGAAAAGCATAGCCCGAGACGCTTCCCCTACACATTAACAATTTGCGCGTTCTTTTGGAGCTTAGGCATTAGCCTCCTCGCGATGCGTGGGGGAAGCTCGGCTCGGTCGGGTCTGGGGGGCGCGGAGCTCGCGCTGGCGGCGCTCGTCGTGGGCGTGGTGGCGATGCTCATCGTCCCGCTCCCGACGTGGCTGCTCGACATCCTCCTCGCCACCAACCTCTCGCTTTCCGTGGCGATCTTGCTGGTCGTCCTCTACGTGCCGGACGCCCTGGCCATCGCCACCTTCCCCACGCTCCTGCTCCTGACCACCCTCTTCCGCCTGGCCCTCAACGTCTCGACCAGCCGCCTCATCCTCCTCCAGGCGAACGCCGGCGACGTGATCAAGGCGTTCGGCGGGTTCGTGGTCCGGGGCAACTACGTGGTCGGCGCGGTCGTGTTCCTGGTCCTCACCATCATCCAGTTCATCGTCATCGCGAAGGGCTCGGAGCGCGTGGCGGAGGTCGGGGCGCGGTTCGTGCTGGACGCGATGCCCGGCAAGCAGATGGCGATCGATGCCGACCTGCGCAGTGGCGACATCGAGAAGAAAGAGGCGCGCCGCCGCCGTTTCGTGCTCGACAAGGAAAGCCAGTTCTTCGGCGCGATGGATGGCGCGATGCGCTTCGTCAAGGGTGACGCCATCGCCGCGCTGGTGGTGGTTTTCGTCAACCTGTTCGGCGGTTTGCTGATCGGCGTGATGCAGAAGGGCATGCGCTTCGGCGAGGCGATCCATGTCTACTCGATCCTGAGCATCGGCGACGGCCTCGTCGCGCAGATCCCTTCCATGTTCATCGCCATTTCGGCTGGCATCGTGGTGACGCGCGTGGCGACCGACAAGTCCAGCGACCTCGGGCGCGACATAGGCCGGCAGCTTGCCTCGGAGCCGCGCTCCCTGCTGATCGCGGGTGGCATCATCGGCCTGTTCAGTTTCGTGCCCGGTTTTCCGACCGTCATATTCCTGATCGTGGCGGGGTTGATCGGTGGCGCGGGCCTCTATCTGGCGCGGGGGCGCTCCGCCGTGGCCAAGGCTGACAGCGACAAGATCGCGGCTGCGGACAGCGCCACGCTCGAAGCCACGACAGTGGCCGAGAAAACCCTGCCGAGGAACATGCCGGGCGAAGTCTTCACCGTCATCACCTCTGAAGCGATCATCGAAGACCTTGAGGCACGGGGCATCGCCAAGCGCTATGGCGAGGAGCTGGCCAGGCTCAGCCGCAAGCTGGGTTTCGACATGCCGCCTGTCGGGTTCATCGCCGATGAGGACGCGGATGGCTTCCGCTTCTTTCTCGAAGGGATACCGACGGAGTTCCTCAGCGCTGAGGATTGCGGCGATGACGAGCTTGTGCTCGCCTTCCTCAGGCGCAATGTCGAGAAGGATGCCGCCCGCGCGTTCGATGTGGATGCGGCCGCTGCCTGGCTCGCAAGCCAGCGCGAGCGCCATCCCAAGCTGGTCGCAGATGTCGAGCAGGCTGTCACGCCGCTTCTGGTGGTCGATTTCGGGCGCGAGCTGCTCGAGGACGGGCTGCCGCTCACCCAGTCCCGCATCATCCTCGAAACCATGATGCGCGCGCAGAAATACGGCGGCAAGGTCAGCGACATGGTCGATGTCGCGCGCCTGTTGATGAAGCGGGCCATCACCGCAAGGTTCACGGATGCCGACGGCCAGGTCAACCTCGTCATCTGCTCGCCGGACGCGGAAAACGTGCTGCGCCGCGCCTCGGAGCAGAATGCCGGGGCCAGGGCCGCGCCTGCCCTTGGCGAGGAAGTGCGCAGGCTGCTGCAGCAGATCCGACAGGTGGAGGACAGGATGGCCGCGGAGGGGCGCCCCGTGGCGCTCGCCCTGCCCGCCGACATGCGGCGCTACACCCGCACCCTGCTCGGCATCCAGACCAGCCACATGCCGATCGTGGCCTTTTCGGAGCTCGAGCCCGGCTCGCGCCTGCGCACGATCCTGGTTCTTACAGCGCAGCTGCAGGGCATGGGCAACTCTCCGGAAGCGCTGGACGGTGTCCCGGCCCCGGCTCCGGGCGCGCCGCCAAAGGCCAGGTCGCAGGCTCCGGCCAGCCTCAACTAGCCAGTCCGCTCAATCGTGGGCGTGAGAGCAATGCCCGGTGCCCCATGCCACATGCAGATCTTGCCACGCACAGGTTTTGCCGAGCAAACATCTTGTCACGCGCGGCCCCAAGTCAGGCCTTGCCTTTTGCCGTTTCAGGTCATGGGCTTCGTTCTGGAAGGGAAGGCACGCATCGCGGCGGACCGAATGACGAGGCCAGGGTGGAGGCCAGCTCCATGGCTTGCCTGTCGATGCCCGTCACCATGCCGGCCGCCTCCAGGGCCGCTGCCAGATCACCCGTTGCCACATTCCCGGCCGCGCCAGGCGCGAAGGGGCAGCCGCCAAGGCCCGCCTGCGCGCCATCGAGAACGGTGACCCCCACCGCCACGGCAGCCATGGCGTTCGCGACGCCGCGACCCTTGGTGTCATGGGCGTGAAGGCCGATTTTCAGGCCGGGATACCGCCGCAGGGCCGCGCCCACCAGCTCGGCCACTTCCTGCGGAAAGGCATGGCCTATGGTGTCGGCGAGCACGATCTCCGTGCAGGATCCTGTCGCCACCGCCTCGTCGACGACCGCGAAGACAAGGTCATGCGCCACCGGCCCCGCGAAGGGACAATGGAAGGCCGTCGCCACCGCCAGCCTGACATGGATGCCCTGCGCCCTGGCTTCGGCGAACATGGGGCACATCTCGGCCAGGGATTCACTCACGGTGCGGCGGATATTTGCGAGGTTATGCGGCTCGGACGCCGAGATCACCACCACGACCTCGTCGGGCCTGTGCTCGAGGGCCAGGTCGAACCCGCGGCGGTTCGGGATCAGCACCGCCGATTTCAGCCCCGCATGCTGGCGTGCCGCCGCGATCAT
>JAYTBL010000369.1:0-4480 GCA_043736975.1 Polyangiaceae bacterium | reverse complement strand
CTTCGACTTCGCGCTCGCGTCCGGACCGCACGCGCTCGCGGTCAAGAGCGCCGATTCGCCGGGAGCGATGGCTGCTCAGGACAAGCAAGCGTTCGAGCTTGCCGGCGAGCGGTGGGGAGTCGTCGAGATCTCGGCGGTCCACTGCGATCCGTGCTCACCCGCGGTCATCCGTTGGTCCCTGCGGGACAGGGCGCCGGTGTTCTAGCGTCAGGAACTCTTCTTCGGGCGCACCAAGCAGCATTCTTCGCCGTCCGTCGCCGCCAACACTTCCATCTCGCCAAAGCTGGAGGAGGCGCGCATCCGCGGCGCGGAGAGAGTAGGATGAAGGGGCTTGCCTCGAAGAAACCCGAAGAAGACCATGCCCTACGAGGTCCGTCGCTCCCCCGTGGACGGCAGCGGCCTCTTTGCCACGCGCGCGATCCCCAAGGGCGAGAGGATCATCGAGTATCTCGGTGAGCGCATCTCGCACGACGAAGCCGACCGCCGGCACGACGACAAGGCGGAGGGCGACCACCACACCTTCTTCTTCACGATCGACGCGAAGACGGTCATCGACGGCGGCGTCGGCGGGAACGACGCGCGCTTCATCAACCACGGGTGCGACCCGAACTGCGAAGTGGTCGCCGCGGACGGAGTGCTCGTCGTCGAGGCGGTGCGGAACGTCCGCGCGGGTGAGGAGCTCGCGTACGAGTACAACCTCAATCGCGCGCCCGACGACCCGCCGGAGATCGAGAGGGTCTACGCGTGCCGGTGCGGCGCTGCGACCTGTCGCGGAACGATGCTCGCGCCACGGAAGGCGCCGAAGAAGAAGAAGGCGAAGTCCAAAGCGGCGTCCGTCCGAGCCGCGAAGTGAGCCTCGCGCGTGCGTCGTTCGAGCGGGTCAGCCCACCCGCGAGAGGTGTCGGTGAAGCTGGTCCTCGTCCGGCTCTTCGGCGATGGCCTCGAGGACGGCGCGCAGCTCGGGCGCTGCGGTAGCATCGGCGGCGATACGTATCCGCTCGACGCCCGTCGCGCCCTCGGCCACGCGTGCCGAGGAAGAAGCCGATTCCGAGCCAGCCGAGAAGCTCGTCCGACAGGAGCTGCAGGTAGAAGCTCGGAATGAGGGCGACGGTCGCCGCGAGCCCGGCGTAGCCGAGACAGCAGGCGAGGGCACATCGCAGAGAAAGCACGCCCAGTGCCGGAGACGCGTCGCTGCAATCTCGCGACGTTGCGCTCCGCACCACCTGGCCCGGCCACTTCTGACGCTGGCCCCGCCACTACCGCACCAACGGTCATGAGGCTCGAACGCCCGGTCCTCACGCTTCTTGCACCCGCGCGAGCGCGGCGCGTCCCGTGCGATTACTGGCACTTGCCGCTGCCGCCGTTGCACGTGAGACCGTTCGTACAGGTGTTGCCGGGGCAGCAGGGTTGGTTCTTCGCCCTGCCGCACATGCACTCGCACCCATTTGCCTTGTTGGCGTCACAGTCGCCGAACCCGGCGAGGCAGGTCGTGAAGGCGCACGCTCCCGCGCTGCACGTCACGTTGTTGGCGTTCAGTCCGTCGCACCGTTTCGCGCACGACCCGCAGTGTGCGGTGTCGCTCCGCGTACTGGTCTCACACCCCGTGTTGCCACTGTCGCAATGCGTGAAGCCACTCGCACAGGTCCAGCCGCAGACACCTGCGGTGCATTTCGGGGTGCCGTTCGTGCCGACGCAGGCGAGGTTGCATCCGCCACAGTTGAGGAGGTCCACCGCCGTATCGACGCACAGGCCCTGGCAGCACTGTCCCTTGCTGCAAGGCTGGCCGGGGGGATTGCAGCTCTCGACACACGCCCCGCTCGGGCTGCACGTCTTGCCACCGGTGCACTGTGCGTTGTTCAGGCACTCGACACACTGGTGCCGCTTCGACTCGCAGAGCGGCACCGTGGGGCTGATCTGGCAGTCGCTCTCCTGCTTGCACCCCAGCGTGCACTGGAAGAGCTCGTTGCAGTAGCCGCCGGCGGGACAGCTGTCGGGCATGCGCGCGCACTCGACGCAGAGCTTGGCGGGCGAGCAGCGAGAGCGCGCGGGATCCTTGCAGTCGCCATCGATCGTGCAGGCGCACGCGTCACCGCAGCTCGGGACCGGCGCGACGAGCTCCCCGGGCGAGACGCAGACGTTGCGCGTCTCGTCGCAGACGAAGCCAGAGCCACACGGGCATGCTTTGTTGGCGACGTCGACATCGACGCGGCACGCCGCGGCAAGGCCGAGCACGGCGGCGATGACGAGGAGTCTCGTCGTGATCGTCGCGCGAGCTCTCACTGGAAGCTCCCGCCGAGCTGGACGCTCCCTGGACCGAAGCCAACGCGAAGCGGCCCAGGAGACGTCCCGGCGGAGCGCGAGCCCGGTCGGTCGACCACCCACAGCACGGCCCCACCCGCGACGAGGATCCCGCCGGCGATGAAGGAGATGTTGGAGACGGTCGCGAACGTGCGCCCCTTGTCGCGGAGATCGATCGACGTCTGCTGGACCGGCTCGGCCACGGCCGCGTCCTTGCGGGACATCGCCAGCAACCCGAACACGGTGCCGCCGACCAGACCGACGCCGCCAACGCCCAACACGACATAGGGCAGCATGCTCCGACGATGCGGAGGAGGAGGTGGTGGCTCCGCATGCGTCGCCCGCTCCTTCTGGACAGCGGCGCGATCCTTCTCGACGGCCGCGCGATCCTTCTCGACGGCCGCCCGGTCGTCGCGTTGCTTGCGGAGCGTGACGAGGCGCTGCTCGATCGCTCCGCGATCGGCGGAGCTCGGCTCCTCGGCGAGGTACTTCTCGTAGAGCGTGATCGCCTCGTCCAGATGACCGAGACCTTCGTGCGCCCGCGCCTTGTTGTAGATGAGGACGGGCTCGGGCTCGAGGGCATAGGCCTCGTCGAGGAGCGCGATGGCCTGCGTGAAGTCGCCGCGCAGGTAGGCATCGGCGCTCTTCTTGAAGAGCTCCGCGGCACGGCTCTTGTTGGAGCTGGCTGGGTCCTTCGTCGCTTTCGGCGGGGGATGGCGTTGAGCCGCCGCGTCCACGGAGAGCGACAGCAGACACGCACCGAACGCGACCGCCGTGAGTGAGCTCCTTGTTCGCCCCAACCCCATTCGATACCCTCTCCTCTGGATGGCGGAAGCAGCGACTCCAGACAAAGTACCACGGCGTTTGGGTCGTTACGACGTGGTCGCTGTAGTGGCCAGGCGCAGCTCTACCCTCCGATCGACCGTCCTGATCGCAACGGCGGCGCGGAATTCTTCGAACGCGCCGACGGAGGGCCTCGGCTCCGGTCTTGCTCTCAGCTACAGCCCGCTCTCCCCGAACGAGGGGACGACGACGTCGCAGAAGCCGGTCGCCCTCAAGCACCTTGCCCCGGCGCTCATGGGAGACGAGGCGCTCGTCGAATCGTTCCTCGAGTCGGCGCGCCTCGTGACTGCGATCCGTCACGCGAACGTCGCGCACGTTCATGAAGTCGGTCGTGTGGGCTCCGACGTCTTCCTGACGATGGACTACGTGATGGGCGAGACCGCAGCGGCGCTGATGCGACGGCTGCACTCCCGAGGCGAGACCCTGGACTGCATCCTGGCCGCATACATCATCGCCGAAGCATGCGCTGGTCTCGAGGCGGCGCACGACGCGGGCGTGTTGCACGAGCGGCTCACGCCGCACGATCTCTTCATCGGGTACGACGGCAGCGTGAGGGTGCTGGATATCGGCATCGCGGCCGCCCGCAGTCGGATGGCGGGAGAGCGTGACGCGGAGAGGCTCGAGCTCGAGTACACGTCACCGGAGCGATGCCGGAAGCAGCCCTTCGATAGACGAAGCGACGTGTTCTCGCTCGGTGCGATGCTCTGGGAGCTCGACACCGGCTTCTCGCCGTTCGAGCGGGCCAAGGAGGTGGCCATCATCCGCGCGATCTGCGACGAGGCGATCCTCCCGCCAGGCCAGGCTGTCCCCGGACTCCCCGAGGAGATGTCTGCGATCACCATGACGGCGCTCGCTCGCGACCCGAACCAGCGCTACCCGAGCGCGCTCGCGCTACGTCAGGCGCTGCTCGGGCTCATACGGAACCTGGGAGCCGAGAAGCTCGCCGCCGACGAGCTGAGCAAGCTCATGAACCTGCTCTTCGAGACGCGCGTGCGTGACAAGCGCGAGATGCTCCGGCGGATCGCAACGGGCGCGAGCCTGGCGGGCCTCGACGTCGGCGAGACCGACGCTCCGGAGCCTCCGCGGCATATCTCGCAGGCGCCAGCACCACCACGGGTAGACCCCGACGAGCCGAGCATCATCATCAAGCCGGACTCCAACCCCGAGCTGGTGCCGAGCCGAAGACCGGCCGTGGCGCTCCCCGAGCTGCCCGCTCCTCGCAAGCCCGCGCGCAGCTTCGGTGCACTGGTGTGGGCAATCACGGCACTTCTCGTGGTGGGCGGGGCCCTTCTGGCCGCGCTCGCCCTGCGGCGCGGCGCGGGCGATCGGACACTGCCCT
>JAYTBL010000368.1:0-1672 GCA_043736975.1 Polyangiaceae bacterium | reverse complement strand
TTCAGGCGCGCGCCGAAGGGGATGCCGGCGCCGTCCCCCACGGTGTCCTGGTAGGCGGGCGGGATGGCGGCCTTGTCCCAGAACAGCGTCGACGGGCTCGCCAGGATCGCGGCGAGGCGCGGGCAGGCGACCTTGGGGAGCGCGGCCTGGTAGGTCGCGAGCGTGCCCGCCTGGAGGATCTGCGTCACCCCGGTCGTCGCCGCGGGCGGGCCACCGGACGACGCGGAAGGAACGTCACCGTCGCGCCAGGTCACGAGCTTCGCGAGCTCCTCGGGCGCGAGCTTCGCGCGCGGCGCGGGGGGCATCGTGCCTCCTTGCACCGTGGCGACGATCTTCCCGGCGGTCGTCACGTCGGCGCCTGCGCTCAGATCGAGCCACGTGCCGGGGTGATGGCACTCGCTGCACGCGCGCTTTAGCAACGGCGCGATCGCCGCGAAGCCCGCGGGATTGTGGCCGCTGCCGGTGTTCGTGGGCTTCTCGGGATCGTAGCCCCCGGGCGCGGCGGGATCGCCGCCGCTCTCGGCCGGCGCATCGCCACCCGGCGCACCGGGCGCGCTCCGGTCGCGGAGACCGGGTGAGGGCTCGCCGCTGCAGCCCAGAGGCAACGAGGACGCAACCGCGAGGGCGCTCCCGAGGACGACGCCAAAGCGATACCGCGTGAGAACGAGGAGACAGGCTCGGATCATGCCCCTCGCGCAGCAACCTCCGCGCCACGAAGGGCTTCTCTTCGCGGCGGAAGAGACATAGAAATGAGAGCGTTTTATTATGCTCCCAGCGTGCGGAGCTCGTCGCGGAGCGCCATCAGGAGGCGACCCAGCTCGTTGCGGCCCGAGCCGTCGCCGCCGTCACCCCAGTAGTCGTCGTTCTCGGTGTGCTCGACTAGCAACGCGTCGCCCGTCGCGAGCAGCAGAGCGCCGAGGTCGGCGTGCTGACGAAACTTCGCCTGGAGCGCCTCGCGCATCACGGCGACCTTCACCGCTTCCCAGTCGCGACGGAGCTTCCGCTTCCGATCGCGACCGAGGCGCGCGGCCAGCATCGGCGAGGTCGCCTTGCGCACCGCTTCGCGCTCGCGCTCGCTCTCGAATTTCTGGGCCTGGAAGAAATGCTCCGACGTCGGCCATCGCTTGCCGCGAAGCATGATCGGATAGGGCGCGAAGTTCGAGAGCTCCCCGAATTCGTCGCCGACGCTGTAGAAGCGAATCGTCTGTCGCATCGCGTAGAGCGGAGGTCCATCGTGCCGTGGCGCGACCCTCGGCATCGTTCAGCCCTGATGCTAGCCTCGATCCTGATGGCGTCGGCGAGGCGACTTCACCACGACTACGCGGACTATCTCCGCACGCTCGAGATGGGCGACGTGAAGCTCGAGTTCTGCGAGGGCGAGATCTACGCGATGCCGGGCGGGACCCCCGCGCACGCGGAGCTCGGTGCCGCGGTGATTGTGGCGCTCGGCCGCGTGTTGCCAGCCTCGTACCGCATCGCCACCTCGGACCTGAAGGTCCGCATCGAGGCATCCGACCTGAGCACCTTCCCGGATGCCACCGTGACCTGCGGCGAGCGCGAGGTTTCGCTGCGGGACGAGAACGCCATCACGAATCCGACCCTGCTCGTCGAGGTCACCAGCAAGTCCACCGAGGACTACGACCGCGGCGAGAAGCTCAGTCACTACAAGCAG
>JAYTBL010000367.1:0-4489 GCA_043736975.1 Polyangiaceae bacterium | reverse complement strand
GCTCGCCCGAGGTCACCTTCGTCACCGTGCCGTCGGCGGTGCGGACCATGAGGCGCCCGTCGAGATCGATCCCGCAGCCGGTACCGCGAAGCGGCGAGTCGGTGCTCTCCACGGGCTGACCGGCGAGCGCGTCGTGCTTGGTCAGCCGCGCGTGGACGAGGCCCAGGCCGCGATCGGCCGCGATCGCGACGTCCCGCTCGAGGCCGGTCAGCACGTCGGCCAGGACGACGGCGCGATCGAGGTCCTGGCCACCCTCGAGCGCGATCGAGGTGGCGATCGCCGAGAGCTCCTCGGGGAGCGAGCGCACGAGCACGTTGATGCCGATGCCCACGATCACGTACTCCACGCTCGCGCCGGAGAGCGCCGACTCCACGAGGATGCCGGCCACCTTCCTGCCGCGCACCAGGACGTCGTTCGGCCACTTCACGACCACCTCCGCGTCGTGCGCCGTGCCGAGCGCCTTCGCCACCGCGTCGCGCACCGCGAGCCCGCACACCAGCGAGAGCGGCGGCACGCGCGCCGGCGCGCAGCGGAGGCGCAGCAGCACGGAGAACAGCAGGTTTTCGCCGCGCGGCGAGACCCACACGCGGCCCTGACGACCGCGACCGGCGGTCTGGGACTCCGCGAGCCAGGTCGCGCCGTGCCGCGCCCCCTCGCGGGCTCCGCGCTTTGCATCGTCGTTCGTCGAGCTCGTCTCGTCGACCACCACCAGCGGGGCTCCCAGGGCAAGCCCACGGGCGGCGATGATCGCGGGCGCGCGCGCGAGGTCCGCGTTCACGAGACGAAGTCGAGGCCGATGTCTGCCGCCGGCGTGGAGTGGGTGAGCGCCCCGACGCTGATCGCGTTCACGCCCGCGCGCGCGAGCTCGGGAATGCGCGCGAGCGTGATCCCGCCGGAGGCCTCGAGGAACGCTCGGCCGCGGGTGCGGCGGACCGCCTCCTCGACGGTCGCGGTGTCCATGTTGTCGAGGAGCACGATGTCGGCAGACGCGGCGAGGGCGACCTCGAGCTGCTCGAGGCTGTCGACCTCGCACTCGATCCGGCTGGTGTGCGGCGCCCGGGCGCGCGCCGCCTCGATGGCCTCGCGCACGCCGCCAGCGGCGACGATGTGGTTGTCCTTGATCAGGACCGCGGAGCCGAGGTCGTTGCGGTGGTTGCGCCCGCCGCCTTGCCGCACCGCGTAGCGCTCGAGGAGGCGAAGCCCGGGCGTCGTCTTGCGGGTGTCGGTGATGCGGGTCGCGGATCCGGCGGGGACGGCATCGACGTAGCGACGCGTCGCGGTCGAGATCCCGCACATGCGCTGCGTGAAATTCAGGGCCACGCGCTCGACCATGAGGATGCTGCGCGCGCTCCCCTCGACCCGCCACAGCACGGTCCCAGGCTCGACGCTCGCGCCCTCCGCCACCGCGGCATCGAACCGCAGCGTGGCGTCGACCAGGGCGAAGACGCGACCGGCCACGGGGATTCCGCTGACGACCATGGCCTGGCGGGCCACGCCGTCCGCGGCCGCGACCGCGGCCCTCGGCACGCAGGCCTCGGTGGTGACGTCGCCGGCGCCGAGGTCCTCGGCGATCGCGCGGCGGAGGAGCTCATCGAGGAGGGGGAAGGGAACTTCGAAAGTCACGGCCGAGGAAGCTACCCGAACCGCGGCAGGCTGTCTCGACGCGCGAATCCACGCATTAGTTGCGGGTTCCGCGGCGAGGCGCCACCATGCGAGGGCCATGTCCGCAACGATCCTCGTCGTGGAGGACGACGCGACGCTCGCCGAGAACATCCGCGAAGTCCTCATCGCCGCAGGGTACGATGTGCCCGAGACCGCCTCGTCCGGCCTTCGTGCGCTCGAGGCAGCGGCACGCATCCGGCCAGCGCTGGCGCTGATGGACGTGCAGCTCGAGGGGCCGATGGACGGCATCGAGACCGCCACGCAGCTGAGGCAGCTCGGCAACACGCGCGTCGTCTACATCACGGGGTTCGCCGACGACGAGACGCTGCGCCGCGCCAAGCAGACCGCGCCGCTCGGCTACCTCAAGAAGCCTTTCAACGCGCGCGAGCTCCGCATCGCCGTCGAGATCGCGCTCCACCAGGCGGCACTCGAGGACGCGCTGGCGACGCGCGAGCGACGCTTCGCGACCACGCTCCACTCCATCGCCGACGCGGTGCTCACCACCGACGCGAGCGACCGCGTGATGTTCCTGAACCCGGCGGCGGCCGCGATCCTCGGCGTCGACGCCGGAGCGGCGATCGGCCGTACGGTGGACGAGGTGGTGCGCTTCGTCGATGCCCGCGGCAACGCGCTGCCCACGCTCACCCGGCTCACCCCCGCCGGCCTCTCGCGGTTCGACGCGCTGCCGCGCCACGCTCGCCTGGTGACGACGCGCCCGGGGGTCACGCTCGCCGTGGAGATCGAGATCGAAGGGAGCGTCTCGCCTATCGCGCTCGATGCCGGCCAGAGCTTCGGCGCGGTCATGGTCTTTCGCGACGTCGGCGAGCGTCGCAAGCTCGAACGCCGCCTCGGGATGGCGGAGCGCATGGCGGCCATCGGCACCATGGCCGCCGGGATGCAGCACGAGATCAACAACCCGCTCGCGTCGATCGTCGCCAACGTGCAGTTCACGCTCGAGGCGCTGCGCAACTGCAAGGACGGGAAGCTCTCGCCGGAGCAGGTCGCCGAGCTCGTGACCGCGCTCGGGGACGCATCCGAGGGTGGCGAACGCGTCCGCCGGAGCGTCGCGAATCTCCGTCACTTCAGCCGCACCGCCGAGTCGGCCGAGGCGCCGCTCGACGTGACGGTCGCGATCGACGAAGCGGTGCGCCTGACCGCGCACGCCGTGCGTCACCACGCGACGGTCCGCAAGGAGTACGGGGTCGCGCCGCGCGTGCTCGCCGAGGAAGGTCAGCTCGCGCGCGTCTTCATGAACCTCTTGCTCAACGCCGCCCAGGCCACGGGCGACGGCGGCGCCGCGAATCACACCATCGTGCTCCGCACGCGCACCGACGCGGCGGGTCGCTCGGTCATCGAGGTGACGGACGACGGCCCGGGCATGTCCGACGACACGCTTCACCGCATCTTCGATCCCTTCTTCACCGCCGCGCCGGAGAACGCCGAGATCGGGCTCGGCCTCGCGATCTGCCACAGCATCGTGACATCTCTCGGCGGCGACATCGACGTCGACAGCGAGGTCGGAAAGGGCACGACCTTCCGCGTCTCCCTGCCCCCCGCGAGGAGCATCTCCCCGGCAGCGCCGCGGCGCCCGCCCACGCTGCCGCCGCCAGCACGCACCACCAGCCAGCGGGCGCGCGTCCTCGTGGTCGACGACGAGATCGCGATCGGCAAGGCGATCCGGCGCATTCTCGTGAGCGATCACGACGTGACGCTGGAGTCGGACGCGCGCGTCGCGCTCGATCGCCTCCTGCACGAGACGTTCGACGTCGTCTTCTGCGATCTCATGATGCCGAACATGAGCGGCATGGATTTCTTCGACGCGCTCGCCCAGCGCTCGCCCGAGCAGGCGGCGCGCGTCGTGTTCCTCACGGGGGGCGCGTTCTCCCCCGGCTCGGCGGAGTTCTTGCGCGAGAGCCAGAACGTCTGCCTGCTCAAGCCGTTCTCGCGCGAGGCGGTGAGCGCGGTGGTGCGCAACATGATCGCGCCGCCGGCCTGATTACCAGGCCTCGATCCGCCAACCGCGCTTCTTCGCGAGCCGCTGCAGGCGCGGATCGGGGTTGACGATCACCGGCTCGGCCACCACCTCCAGCAGCGGGAGATCGGTGAACGAGTCGGTGTAGAACGTGGCCTCGGACAGCTCGAAGCCCTCCGCTTCGGCGAGCCGGCGCGCGCGGACGATCTTGCCGGCGCCGAGGCAGAGCGGGTCGACGAAGCGTCCCGTGAAGAGCCCCTGCGGCCCGACCTCGAGCTCGCTCGCGACGACGTGGTCGATACCGAGCCGGCGCGCGAGCGGCCACGCGACATAGGGCGACGCGCCGGTGACGATCGCCAGGAGATCGCCCTGCTCGCGATGATGCTCGACCGCGCGGCGCCCGAGGTCGCAGACGTGGGTCTCGACATAGCGGCGGAACCAGTCGTCGCAGCGCGCGGCCATCGCCGCCTCGGGCGTACCTTCGAGCACGCGGAGCGCGCGCGCCGCCACCTCGGGCGCGTCGATCATGCCCATGGTGTACTGCGTCACCCAGTAGAGGACGCGCAGCAGATCGCGCCGCGTGGCCTCGCCGATGGACCGCTGGTAGCGCACGTAAAGGGAGAGGGTCTCCTTGCGCACCAGGGTGCGATCCATGTCGAAGAGCGCCGCCCGCATCGCGACGCGAAGCCTAGTACGTCGACGCAGTGACCGCGACCGATTGCGCCTCACGGCGAGGACGCCTTGGCGGTTGATCCGTCCCGCCTCTCGAGAGTCGCTAGTATAGCCGGTAGCCGCGGCCGAGGACCTCGCTGAAGACGTTGCAGGAGGCGTGGAACGCGACGCCCGCGCCGATGC
>JAYTBL010000366.1:0-10669 GCA_043736975.1 Polyangiaceae bacterium | reverse complement strand
CGACACGCGGATGCAGAAGGCGCTCACCAACGTCACGCTCGTGCGCGTCGACATCGAGGCCTTCGAGGACGAGCTGAAGGACATGCGGATCGAGACCGTGTCCGCGCCGTGGTTCTACAAGCTCGACGCGAACGCCCGCGCCACCGACGCGATCAGCGCCGACGAGTGGGACGCAAACATCCCCGAGAACATGGCGCCGGTACTCCAGGATTTCGCGAAGGGAGCGCTCGGCTCGCGCCGCAGCCCCTCCCCCGTCGGCACCGCGCTATAGCCACGAGAGCGCCGCGGCCGCCTCGCGCATGGTCACGAACGTGTATCCGGCGCGCTTGAGCTCCTCGACCACCGCGGTGAGCGCGGCGAGCTTACGTTGGTGCGGGACGCGGACATCGGGCTGGTGCGGGCGGAGGGCCTCGAGGCCGTCGGCGGCGTCCAGAACGTCGATGCCGTGGAGCTCGAGGTTCACGAGCGGCTCGCCGACGCACATCCTCGTGAGCAGGCGCGCCCGGGCGGGCCCCGCGAGCGTGACCGCCGTGCCGATGAACGGGAGGCGCAGGCCGCGCGTCACCTGGATGGGGATCTCGAGGAGCCCCTCCCCGCGCCTCCAGTAGGGGCGCCCGATCCGGTAGGGACGGGTGGGCGCGGTGAGGACGCGCGGGGTGTCGATGATCGACTGGCTGCGGCGCCCGCGGAGCGCGATGGTCCCGATCTTCGTCGCTTTGGCTGCAAAGTACACGGGACAAGGGAACACCGAGGCGTCGTAGGCGACGCCGAGATCGGTGAGCACCTCGAAGACCTCGTCGCTGATGGTATAGCCCGGCGCCCGGAAGCCCACCGGCGCTTGGCCGGTGGCCTGGGCGATGGTCCGCGCTCCCTCGCCGACCTGCCGGGCGATCTCGTCACGCCCGAGGCGCACGAGATCGTAGCGGTGGTCGAGCGAGTGGTTTGCGATCTCGTGGCCCTCGTCGGTCGCGAGGCGGAGCCCGGCGCTGGCCTCGGCGCGCGCCAGGTCGCTGCCGATGGTGAAGAGCGTGAGCGGGAAGCCGAGCGCCGCCGCGAGGGCACGCAGGCGCGCGAGCGCGAGGTCGTATACGAGCGTCGCCTCGGGCCCGCGCGGGCGCGGGAGGCCGTGGATCTCGAAGTAGTTCGGGATCTCGTCGAGGTCGACGCTGATCGAGGCGAGCCGCACGAAGCCGGCAGCTTACTTGGTGGCGGCGCGGTTGTCCTTGGACTCGAGCGACAGATCGCCCACGCCGGTCTGGAACTGGATGCGCGCCACCATCTGCTTCTCCTGGAGCGAGACCACGTCGACGGTCGCCTTGGAGAGCTTCTCGCTGATCTCCTGGAGCTTCTTCTCGAGGTGGACCATGAGCGGGCCGGCGGTCTTCACCGCCTTGAGCGTCACCAGCTGCGCGTGCAGCTCGTCCATGCGCAGGCGGTACTCGCCCATCTGCTCGCGGGTGGTGGCGATCTGCTGCTCGACCTTGGCCATGTCCGCCTCGAGCTTGAGCAGCTTCTCGATCTCGCCCTTGAGCGGGTTGTCGAACGCGGCGGTCGACAGGTAGGCGCGCACCAGGTCGAGGCCCGCCGGCGTGCGGATGTCGGTGGAGCGGAAGATGGGGGTCGCCTCCTCGATGACCACGTCGGCGCGGCCGTTCGGCTCGAGCTCGACGCGGAAGAGGTGCGCGCCCTGGAGGTGCTCGGCGTCGCCCGCCTTGATCGGCGTGTCCGCCGATTTCTCGGGCGACTTGGTGAGGCGATAGCCCTGCGTGACGGTGTGACGGAGGTAGACCGAGGCCTTCTCCGGCAGGCGGTTGTAGAGCGTGAACGTCGCCTTCTTGGTGTGCTGGAGCTGGGTGGAGAACACGCCGCGCTGCACGGTGATGATGCGCGCGATGTCGTCGCGCTCGGCGTCCTTCCGCTCGACGACGATCTGGCGATCGAGCGCGAAGGGCACGAACGCCACAGAGCGCGCGGGGATGGGCTCGGCGAGGCCCTCGCCCACGAAGCGCCCGTCACCGAAGACCGAGACCGGGCCGCTCTCGAGCGCGCTGTCGGTGGGGTTGCGGAAACGCACCGTCTTGAAGGGGAACTGCGCGTTGCCGCGCGCGCTCTCGGGGTCGTAGAGATAGACGACCTCGCCATCGGTATCGGAGCGGAGGATCGAGACCATCGCCGAGGTCCCGCGGGGCACACTCATCGCGGCCTTCGACTCGAAGTGCGACGTACCAATGGGCTCGGTGCTCGCTGTCTGCGGAGGCACGGCCGCGGCGGCGGCCTCGGCCGCGCCGTTCACGCCGCCGCCGGTCTCCTTCTTTCCGTCCTCGAAGAGCTGCGCCTCGACGACGCGTGCCCCACCGGCGCGCCCCGTCTGCTCGCCCTTGCCGAGCGCGATCACCTTGCTGGGATCGACGCCGTTGCGCACCAGCTGATCGCGCAGGCGGTTCGCGCGGTCGAGCGAGGCGGCGTTCTTGTCCTTGTCGTTGGTGGTCGCGTAGCCCTCGACCACGATCTGGCCCTGCGCGGCGCGCAGCGACTGCGCCATGCGCTGGATGGGATCGGGCGCAGGGGTGCTCGCCCAGGCATCGCCGGCACCACCCGACTTCGTCATCGGGCGCGGGCCAGGCTTGCCCATGGCGCCCCGCGGAGGCGCCGCTTGCGCGGCAGCTCCGGTCGCCGTGTTCGCACGGGCCTCCATGCGGCGCGCCTCTTCCTGCTCGGCGCTCTGGAGGATGGCGTCGCTCAGGTCGGCCACGACGCGATGGTTCGCGGTGGGCCCGTTCGGCTGGCCGTACGCCGCGCCGCCCATGGGGGGCGCCTGCGCGAAGAGATCGTTCTCGCGCAGGGTCTCGCGCTCCACGAGCCTCAGCCCCTTGAGATCGAAGCGGAACGACATCGCGGAGCTCGCGCCGACGCCGAGCTTCACGTCCTTCCAGTCCTCGCCGGACGTGTTGTCGACGATGGCCCAGCCCTGCAGCTCCACCTTGCCGGTCTTGCCGACCACGACGCGGTAGCTCGGCTTCCACGACGGGGCTTCGGTGACGTACGAGAGGCGCAGGCGGCGCGGTCCGGCCCCTGGCCTCCCCGCGCCGACGCGCATGTCGATCATGCCGGCGGTGGCCCCCGCGCCGTACGAGATCGGCGCCGGCTCACCGGTCGCGGCATCGATGACGGTGAGTGACTTCAGGAAGTCATCGACCTTGTCCTGCGGGACGTTGAGGCGAAGGCTGTCGCCGGGGACGTCGGCGTAGCGCTCGAAATAGGCAACTCCGTTGCGATAGACGACCACGCGCCCGAGCGTCGTGTCGCTCTTCACGTAGCTCCCGGTGCTCGATCCACATCCGACCGTACCGAGCGCGGCGAGCGCCACGGCCCCGAGGAAGCTCGTTCGCATGTTGTACGTCTCCGTCGCGCTCGTACGCAGGAGCGTGACGGAAGATCTGAAATGACGAAAGCCGGCGCGTCTCGCGACGGCCGGCTCTCCAATCAGAGTCGAGGAGGGCTCAGGCGCCCATCGTCTTCGCGACTTCCTCGGCCAGGTTCTCGACCTTCTTCTCGATGCCCTCGCCCAGGCCGAAGCGAATGAACGAGGTGATCTTCACCTCGCCGCCCAGCTTCTTGCCGAGCTCGCCACGGATCTTGTCGACCGTGCCGGCGCCCTGCTCCCAGACGTTGTCCTGGCCGAGGAGCGTGACCTCGTTGAACCACTTGGACACCTTGCCGTCGACGACCTTCGGCCACATCGCCTCGGGCGGACCCTTGCGGGCCTCGGCGGCCTTCATCTCGGCCTTGAGCTCGGCCTCGGTGAAATCATGGCCGCCCGCGTTGAGCTCCGCGATGCGCGCGTGCGCGCCGTCGAGCTCCTCTGTCAGCTGGGCGACGAAGATCTCCTTCTGCTTGTCGATGGCCGACGCCTCGACTTCGCCCTTGTGGACGACGATGGGGCTCATGGCCGCGATCTGCATGGCGCAGTTCTCGACGAACGCCGTGAAGTCCGGGTCGGTCTTGGCCGCGTCGTTCGGGCCCTCGGCGGCCACGAGGACGGCGAGCTTGCCGCCCATGTGGACGTACGAGTGGACAATGCCGGCGGCCGTCGCCTCGAGCACGTCCCAGCGGCGCATGACGATGTTCTCGCCGATGCGGCCGACCGCGTCCTGACGGACGATGTCGACGGTCTTGTCCGAGCCGGGGTACGGCTGCGCGCCGAGGTCCGAGCCTTTGGGGAGCTTGGCCGCGATCTCGGTGACGTTCTTCACGAACGACTTGAAGTCGTCGCCACGGGCGACGAAGTCGGTCTGGCAGTTGACCTCGACGATGATGCCCTTCTTGCCGTCGGCGCCGACCCACGTGGCCACTTCGCCTTCGGCGGCGATCTTGCCGGCGCGCGACGCGGCCTTCACGAGGCCCTTCTTGAGGATGACGTCGATCGCCTTGTCGAGGTCGCCTTCGGCTTCGACGAGCGCGTTCTTGCAGTCGGACATGCCGGCTGCAGTGCGCTCGCGGAGCTCCTTGATCATTGCGGAAGTGATGGCAGCCATTTCAAATCTCTCGGTTCAGGAGGGCTGGTTTTCGGGAGCGACCGCGGCGGCAACGGGCGCCGCAGCGGCCGCGGCCGGAGCCTCGGCGGGCGTCTCGGCCGGGCGGGGACCGCGGTTACGTGCATACTGCACGTCCGCCTGGGGACGGCCACCACGGCCGCCGCCGCCGCCGCCGCCGCCGCCACCTTCGTCTTCGCGGCTGTTCTCCTTGCGGCGCTGCGTACCCTCGACGACGGCGTCGGCGATGCGCTGCGTGATCAGCTTGATCGATCGGATGGCGTCGTCGTTGCCGGGGATCACGAAGTCGACCACGTCGGGATCGCAGTTCGTGTCGGTGATGGCGATGATCGGGATGCCGAGCTTCTTCGCCTCGCTCACCGCGATCGTCTCCATGGCGGGATCGATGATGAAGACCGCCGCCGGGAGCGAGCCCATGTTCTTCAGACCGCCCACGTACTTCTCGAAGCGCTCGCGCTCCTTCTCGAGCCGAGAGACTTCCTTCTTCGGAAGCTGGAGGTACGTGCCGTCCTCCTTCATGCGCTCGAGCTGGCGCATGCGGTCGAGGCCCTGCTTGATGGTGCGGAAGTTCGTCAGCGTGCCGCCGAGCCAGCGGTTGATGACGTAGTAGGAGCCGGAGCGAGTCGCCTCCTCCTGGCAGATCTCCTGGGCCTGGCGCTTGGTGCCGACCATCAGGATGCTCCCGCCGCGGGCGACGGTCTCGGTGACGAAGTTGAACGCACGCTGGAACAGACGCGCCGTCTGGTCGAGGTCGATGATGTGGATGCCGTTGCGCGCGCCGTAGATGAACGGCCTCATCTTCGGGTTCCAGCGCTTGGTCTGGTGACCGAAGTGAACGCCCGCGTCGAGCAGCGAGCGGAGGGGCAGCGGGAAATCTTTGCTGAGGTTCGGAACTTCTGTCTGCTGAGTCATGGTGGCGCGCTTCCTTTCGGTTGGACCTCCGCTTCCCTCCGAGGCCAGCGTTGCCCTCTCTCGAGAGCGCCGCACCGGACCTGCGGTTTGCGCAGGGAAGCGTGTGGATTACCTTCGATCGTGATCCGAGCCCGGAATGGGCGCGACTCCTCACGAAGGGGAGCGCACCATAGTCCTGGACCACCGCGCGTCAAGCACTGGCTTGGGTCTTGCCAGGAGGTCTCGTTCCAGGGGAGAACTCGGGCATGCAGCGTACCCACCGGATCCTCCTCGTGGCGGCCGCGACGGCGACGCTCGGGCTGATGGCTTGCCCGGGTCCCAAGCTCCCGCTCGGGCCGCCGCCGGAGTACGAGGATCCGCCGCTGCCGCAAGCGGCTCCGCTCGCGCCTGCGCCATCGCCCGCGCCCGACGCCGGCTCGCCCGGCGACGGGTGATAGAGTGCCGTCCGGCATGAACCACGACCTCGAGCGCCTCCGGCACGTCGCGAACCTCGCCGAGCTCTCGCTGAGCGAGGAAGAAGAGCAGCGCTTCGCCGGCGAGCTCGGGCGCATCCTCACGCTCTTCGCCGAGCTCGACGCCATCGACACCACCGACGTGCCGCCCACCGCGCACGTCGCGGGCGTCGAGCCCGTGAGCTCCGAGGAGGGCTGGCGCGCGGACGTCGTCCTGCCCGGCCTCTCGCACGACGAGGCGCTCGCTGGCGCGCCGAGCGTCGACCACGACGGGTTCGCCGTCCCGACGTTCGTGGAGTGACCATGGCCGACGACGTCATCGCCATCGCGGAGCGCGTGCGGCGCGGAGAGACCACGGCCCTGGCCGTCGCCGAGGAGGCGCTGGCGCGGATCGGCGCACGGAACGCCGAGCTCAACGCGTTCCTCACGGTCTCCACCGACGAGGTGCTGGCGCAGGCGCGCGCCGTCGATGCCAAGCGAGCCCGCGGCGAGACGCTGGGTCCCCTGGCCGGGGTGCCCATCGCGCTGAAGGATGCACTCTGCACGCGTGGCGTCCGCACCACCGCCGGCTCGAAGATCCTCGAGCGCTGGATCCCTCCGTACGACGCGACGGTGGTGGCGAAGCTGCGCGCCGCCGATGCCGTCCTGCCGGGCAAGACGAACATGGACGAGTTCGCCATGGGCTCGTCGAACGAGAGCTCGGCGTTCGGCCCCGCCAAGCATCCGCTCGACCTCACGCGCGCGCCCGGCGGCTCCTCGGGCGGCAGCGCGGTGGCGGTGGCGGCGGGGATGACGCCCGCGTCGTTGGGCAGCGACACCGGCGGCTCGATCCGGCAGCCCGCGGCGTTCACCGGCATCGTGGGCGTCAAGCCGACCTACGGCCGCGTCTCGCGCTACGGGCTCATCGCGTTCGCGTCGAGCCTCGATCAGATCGGCCCCTTCGCCAGCGACGTGCGCGGCGCGGCGCGGGTCCTGGCGGTGATCGCCGGGCCCGATCCGCGCGACATGACCTCGGTCGCGGCGCCGGTCGACGACTTCGAGGGCGCGTGCGGGACGAGCGTAAAGGGACTGCGCATCGGCGTGCCCGAGGAGTACTTCGCAGCCGGCCTCGACCCCGAGGTCGAGGCGAGCGTCCGCGCTGCCATCGCGCGCCTCGAGGCCGACGGCTGCATGGTCAAGCCGGTGCAGCTCGCGCACACCCGCCATGCCGTCGCCACCTATTACGTGCTCGCGCCGGCCGAGGCGTCGAGCAACCTCGCGCGCTTCGACGGCGTGCGCTTCGGGCTTCGCGTCTCGGCCGATCGCCGCAGCGCTGGCGGCCCCAGGAGCGCGCTGCGCGCGATGTACGGCGCCACGCGCGAGGCCGGCTTCGGCGACGAGGTCAAGCGGCGCATCCTCGTAGGGACGTTCGTTCTCAGCGCGGGCCATTACGACGCGTACTACCTGAAGGCGCAGAAGGTCCGCACGCTCATCCGGCGCGACTTCGACGCGGCGTTCCGCGAGGTGGACGCCATCGTTTGCCCCACCACGCCCAGCGCCGCGTTCCTGCTCGGCGAGAAGACCGGCGACCCGCTGGCGATGTACCTCGCCGACGTCTACACCTTGCCCGCGAGCCTCGCGGGCCTGCCCGCGATCAGCGTCCCGTGCGCGCCGACGTCCGCCGGCCTGCCGGTCGGGCTCCAGATCATCGCGCCCGCGCTGCGCGAGACCACCATGTTCGCGCTCGCGGCGGCGTGGGAGGCCGCGCGGGCGTGATCGTCGTCGAGCGGTTCCAGGCGAGGCACCTCGACGGCTTCGCCGCGCTCTTCGAGGCCACGTCGTCGTCGTGCTTCTGCCGCTACTGGCACTTCACGGGAACCAAGAACGAGTGGCTCGATCGCTGCGCGCACCGGCCCGAGGAGAGCCTCGCCGAGCAGCGCGCCGCGCTGGCCGTGGGCGAGGCCTCCGCCTCCGGGCTCGTCGCGCTCGAGGAGGGCGCGGTCCTCGGCTGGATGAAGGTCTCGCCGCGTGAGGCCGTCCCAAAGCTCACGGGGCTGCCCGTCTATCGCGGGCTGGCGTTCGAGCCTGGCACCTGGACCATCGGGTGCTTCGTGGTGCATCCGGCGGCGCGCCGTCGGGGCGTCGCGCGGGAGCTGGTTCGCGGCGCCCTCGCGCACGTGCCGGCCTGGGGCGGCCGCTTCCTCGAGGGACACCCGCGCCGCTCGGAGGCGCCCCTCTACGACGAGGAGGCGTGGCAGGGGCCGGAGCGCATCTTCCTCGAGCTCGGCTTCACCGCGATCCACGACCAGGGCCCGTACCCGGTGTACCGAAAGGTGCTTCTCCAAGCGGAGCTATGATGTTTCTGCGGCACGGGGCGCTCGGGTACACTCGCCAGCGGTGAATGCGAGCTTGCCGGTCCTCGTGACGCAGCTCCGCGACCGCAGATCGCTCACGCGGCTTCTGCGAGCGGCGCTTCGCCACGAGGTCGCGCAGGTCGAGCTCACGGAGACCCCGCGCTCCGGGCAGCACACGCTCGACCTGCGACTCGCCGGCAGCCCCGCGGTGTCGGTGCTCGCGGAGCCCGCGGGCGCGCCGCAGAACGGGCAGTTCCCGCTCCGCCTACGGCCGCTCGATCGCGCGCAGGCGGCGGAGCTCTACGCGTTGCTCGAGGACAACCCGTCGTCCTCCCAGACCCCGATGCACGACCTCGCGGGCCCGGAGCAAGGCGCCATCGAGGACTCCGGTCCCATCGTGCGGGCGATGTCAGGGTCCGCGCCGCCGCCGCAGGTGACGATGGGTCAAGGGCAGCCGACGCCGCGCGACCCGCGGATCACCGCGCGGCTCGACGATCCGAAGCGCACCGTGCCGAGCGCGGCCTGGGCGAAGGCCAGCGTCACGCCCAAGCGTGAGGCGTGGGACGCCGGACCGCTCCCCGAGGCGCTTCCTTCGGACGACCCTCGGCGCACCGCGCGGAGCGCGTCGTGGTCGCCCGCGCAGCTCGCGGCCGCGCTGGCCGGGCCGGTCTCCGCGCCCGCGCCGGCCACGCCCCTCCTCGATGGCGCCCACGCCGACGATCCGTCGCTCAGCGTGAGCGTCGTCTTCGAGCCCAACATGCTGCCCCCCGCCGTCGCGGCGGCGACGGCAGCAGTGGCAGCGGCGAGCCTTCATGCGAGCCCCGCCGACGACGAGGGCCCGAGCCTCAGCATGAGCGTCGTCTTCGAGCCCGACGCGCTGCGCACCGCGCTCGATCACGCTCCGGAGTCGCGGGCTCCGCTCACGCCCACGCTCACCAACGACAACGATCCAGTGCTCAGTGGCGGCGAGGTCACCGAGATCGAGCTCGACGATCTCGATGACGTCGAGCTGAGCGACACGCCGGAGCCTCCCCCGACCGTGGCCGACGCCGGCGATTTCTTCTTCGACGACGCGCTCGCGAACCTCGCGATGGGAGCCGAGGATCTGCTCGTCCGCGCGGCCGAGGCCGACGCGCACGACGACGACTTCGACACGCTTATCCGCCTCCCGATGCCGTCGCCGACCCTGCCGGCCGCGCGCCCCGCGCCCGTGCCCGCCGCCGGGATCCGCGCGCCGGACGTGGCCGCCGCCGCCACCGGCGGACGCAAGAAGAAGACGACGCGTCGCAAGGACAAGAAGTCCGCGCGCTCGAGCCGCCATCCCGCGGACGGCGAGTCGCCCACCGCCGAGGCGCCGCCGCTCACGCTCGAGCAGCTCGCGTCTCCCTCGCGCCGCGCCCGCGCGCTCCAGGCGGAGCTCGCCGAGCACCCAGGCGATCCGCTTATCGGACGGAAGATCAACGACAAGTACTCGATCGAGTCGGCGATCGGCAGCGGCGCCGCGGGCGCGGTCTACAGGGCGACGCACCGCGAGCTCCGGCGGACCGTCGCCCTCAAGGTCCTTCATCCGCACTACCAGCAGGATCCGCACTTCATGAAGAGCTTCCGCGGGGAAGCTCTCGCGGCCAGCCAGATCGATCATCCGAACGTCATGCGCGTCCTCGACTTCGGCCAGGAGCCCGACGGACTCGTCTACATCGTGATGGAGTTCCTCTCGGGCCGCACGCTGCAGAGCCTGCTCGACGAGGAGAGGCGACTGCAGACCGATCGCGCCGTCGAGATCATGATCCAGGTTTGCGCGGCGCTCAGCGTCGCGCACGACAACGGCATCATCCATCGCGACATCAAGCCCGACAACATC
Organism: Polyangiaceae bacterium; assembly: GCA_043736975.1. Taxonomy (GTDB): domain Bacteria; phylum Myxococcota_A; class Polyangia; order Polyangiales; family Polyangiaceae; genus Labilithrix. The sequence goes on along the minus strand of JAYTBL010000366.1, from coordinate 558 downwards.
ATGCTCGTACCCAGCCGCAACGACGAAGGCGGCACGTTCGAGCTGGTCAAGGTCTGTGACTTCGGGATCGCTGCGCTCCAGAACCCCACGCGCGAGGATCAGGATCTCGTGGCGCTCTCCGAGAACATCATCGCCGGCACGCCCGAGTACATGTCACCGGAGCAGGCACGCGGCAGCCAGATCGACGCGCGCTCCGATGTCTACGCGGCGGGCATCTGTCTGTACGAGCTGGTGACTGGGCGCCCGCCGTTCCTCGGCGAGAACGCTGCTGAGATCCTGGTCAAGCAGCTGGAGGAGCAGCCGCGCTCGCCTTCGCAGATCATCAAGGGCCTCGATCCGCTCGTCGAGGAGATCATCCTCCGCGCCATCCAGAAGGAGCCGGCCAAGCGCCAGCAATCGGCGCGCGAGCTGCGCGTCGAGCTGAAGGAGATGCTCGACCCCGCCGACGCGGGGAGCGCGGCCGACGACGACGAGCGCAGCATCGTCGAGAACGTGCCGGTCCTCGACGACCCTGCATCGGGCTTCGCTGGCTTCTTCATCGCGCTCTCGAGCGCGGTG
>JAYTBL010000365.1:0-4495 GCA_043736975.1 Polyangiaceae bacterium | reverse complement strand
AAGCCGGTGCCCTGGTCGCCCATGAGCGCCGACCAGTGGAGGAAGAAGTACCAGAGGCGGTACCAGCGCTCGCCGTAGGCCTTGATGACCTCTTCCTTGTTCGAGACCCAGAGGTCTCGCCACGCGCGGAGCGTGAGGATGTAGTGCGAGCTCATACGCTCGACGTCGGCGATCTCGAAGCCCGCCTTCTCGGCCGCGTGGAGCATGCTCGAGAGGGGGAGGCTCGCATCGGCGCCCGGGACGATGTAGCGCGCCATGAAGAGCGCCCAGATCAGATCCTCGGGCTTCAGCGAGAGCGCCGTGAGCGGATTCTGCGGGCTGTAGAGGTTGCGGATGCCCGTCCACTGGAGGACGAACAGACCGTCGTCTTCGAGGAGCGAGTGCACCTTGTCGAAGTAACCGGCGAGGGTCTTGACGCCGACGTGCTCGACCATCTCGAGGGAGACGATCTTGTCGAACTTGCCCTGGACGTTCCGGTAGTCGCAGACCTCGACCTTGGCGAGATCCTGGACGCCGTACTTCTTGATGCGTTCGGTCCCGAAGTCGACCTGCTCCTGCGCGAGGGTGACGCCGCGGGTGCGGGCGCCGTATTCACGCGCCGCGCGGGCGACGAAGGTGCCCCAGCCGCAGCCGATGTCGAGGAGGGTCTCGCCCTTCTTCAGCTGGAGCTTGTCGCAGCAGCGATCGATCTTCTTGTATTGCGCGTCCTCGAGCGAGGTCTCGGGGGTGTCGTACCAAGCGGCCGTGTAGACCATGGCCTCGCCGAGGCACCAGCCGAAGAAGTCGTTACCGCGGTTGTAGTGCTCACCGACGACGCGGCTGTCCTGGCTCTTCGAGTGGATCAGCGTCTCGGGGAAGAAGTTCGTGACCGCCCACTTGAAGTGGCCGGGCGTGAGCTTGAACGACACGGTGTCGTGGCGCGACTCGAAGAACGGCTCCCACTTGTCCGCGGGGATATCGACCCGACCGGCGATGTACGCCTCGTACAGATCGGACATCGGAACCTTCTTGCCGGACCACTGGCTGGCGAGCCCGCGGTCATCGAAGGTGAGAAAGTCGGTTACGTTCTTCTTCATAGAGTCTGGTCTCCGTCGGGCGGCTTTTACACACATCTCGGGGACGGGTTCAAGCCAACTGCGGCGAAGCCCCGAAGCCAGGGCCGGCGCGCTGCGAAGACGGGTACGCACGCGCCTCGAGGACTAGGGCGCCCTAGCCCTTGAACCCGGTGAGCTCCTTGCTGAAGCCCACCATGAGCCCGCCCGACTCCTTGATCACCTTCACGCTGTCGACGAGGCCGGTCTTCACGAGATCGAGATGCGCCAGGACCTTCGGGTTGGTGAGGCTCGTCGCGGCCGAGGCCACGAGGCCCTCGCCGGTCTGAGCGAGCTTCGAGACCTTCGCGACCAGCTGCGGGATGAGCACGCCGAGCACGTTCGCGACGCCGGCCAGCCCCTTCACGCGCGCCGTGAGCTCGGCGTCGGCGTCGCCGCGCGCCAGGGCCTTGTCGACGGCGCCCTTGAGCTCGGCGCTCGCGTCGACCTTGGTGTCGAGCAGCTTCGCGCTGTCCTTGCGGAGCTGCCCCACGACCTGCGTGGTCTCGTAGATGAGCGCGTAGATCTCCTGCGCGGTCTTGAAGAACTCGTCGAACTCACGCTGCCCGAGGCGGACGTAGGAGAACGTGATCGGCTTGCCGGCGTCGTCCTTGGCCGTGGGGAGGAAGTCGTAGCCGGGCTGGCCCTGGTACTGCGAGAGGCCGGGCGCGATGTCCTTCAGCGCCACCGTCCCGGGAGGCGGGACGTCGGTGAGCTCCTTGGCCAGCTGCGCGGTGACGGCGCCGAGCTCCTTGCCCGCCTTCGCCAGCTGCGCGGGGAGCTGATCGAGCGTGCCTTCCCAGTCGCTCGACTTGTGCTCGGACGTGCCGTCCATGTGCTGGATGTGACTCTCGGTGTGCATCTTCACCGGGATGTAGCTGCACCCCGCGGCGCAGACGCCGGCCACCGGACCGAGCACCAGACCGAGCACCAGACCGAGCCACGGAAGCGCACGAACACCCGTCTTCATCGAGATTCACCTCGCCGGTAGGTCAGCCTAACTCTACGCCACCACGGAGGAGGAGCTTCCTCGCTCTCCGTTGACGGTGGCCGCGCGTGGCCGAACGATGGCGCGCGATGAAGTTCCTCGTCCAGCGGAGCGGAGCGCCCGATCAGCGCTTCTCCTTCGAGCAGAACGAGATCAACGTCGGACGCGAGGGCGACAACGACATGGTGCTCGCCGGCCCGAACGTGTCGAAGCGCCACGCCAGGATCCTTCATCGCGACGGCCGCTTCATCGTCACCGACCTCAGGAGCGCGAACGGCACCTACGTCAACGGGCGCAAGCTCGTACAGGCCACGATCGTGCGCGAAGGTGACATCATCTACATCGGCGACGTGAAGATCCGCTGCTCGGCAAGCTATGACGAGGCGTTCGATGCAGAGACCCGAGAGGACGAGCTTCCCATGACCATGACGAGCAACTCGACCGAACCCCATGGTCCGATGGAGAGGAGCGCCTCCGCCGACGTCTTCCGTTCGCGGGAGACGGTGGCCGTGCGCGCGCCCATCACCGAGGTCGTCGTGCACGCGCGCGGCGCGCTCGTGACGCGTGCCTGCGATCTCCCCGCCGATCTGCCGGGAGGCACGATCGAGCTGCTGGTCGACGACATCACCCCGCTCGCTCACGCCGGGGGCGTGCGGGCGTCGCTCTCGCCCGGGGCCACGCGCGAGATCGTGCAGATCGAGACCGCCATGCAGTACTCGGAGGCGACGCCGCAGCCGGGGCCCGCGCGGTCGCGGGTGCGCGAGATCGAGGAGCGCATCGTGCGCGAGGAGGAAGAGGTGGCGCGCCTCACGCGCCGCCGGGATCTCCTCCAGACGATCCAGCTCGGACCGCCGATCCGGACGAAGGACCGACGGCAGGTCCCGCGTGACGCGGTCGACGCACGCTTCCGCGACTCGCTTCGCATCGCCGAGCTGCTCACCGCGACCGCCGCGCAGCTCGACGACGCGCTGCGCGCGGTCCGCGAACGCATCGTTGAGGCCGACCGCGAGCTCGAGGCGGCGCGGCTCGAGGACGCGCAGGCCTCGACCGCCGAGCGCACCGGCGAGGGCCGCAAGACCTACGCCGTGCTCGTGCGCCTCCGCGGTGAGGGCCCCCCCGGACGCTTGACGGTGACGTACGCTGTGCCCGCCGCGCGCTTCTGGCCGACCTACGCGCTGCGCCTCTCCGAGGGCGGCAAGCGCGCGAGCTGGTCGTTCGAGGTCATCGTCGCGCAGCGGACCGGCGAAGACTGGACGCAGGCCGCGCTGTCCTTCTCCACCGGCGATCTCCACTTCGACGCTCGCCTCCCCGAGCTCGCCTCGCTGCGGATCGGGCGCAAGGCGACGCCGAAGCCGAGGGCGTGGCGGCCGCCGCCGGAGGGCGTGGAGACGATGTTCGCGTTCTACCTCGCGTTCGTCGAGCGGCGCAGCGAGCGCCCGGAGGTGACGCTGCAGGCGCGCGCGCGCGTGAGCGAGCCCGAGGACGAGGACGAGGAGAGCAACGACGAGTACACGCCCGTCCGGACGATGGTCACGAGCGCGAGGGCCGAGGCCAGCGGCGGCATCTCGCCCCCCGCGGCCATGATGCCCATGGCCGCGCCGATGATGGCGCGCATGGCAGCCCCGCGCCTCGCGCCAGGAGCGCCCATGCCGATGGGCGCGCGCGCCGGCGCCGCCCTGGGCTACGAGGGAGGCGGGGGTGATGACCTCGAGCAGTCGGCGCGCCGTCAGGTCAACCGAGCGGAGCCGGAGATCGCCCCCGAGCTCGCGCCTTCGGCGGCCTGGGACGACTACGACCATCTCGTGCTCGCGCGCGCCGAGGACGCGCGCGCGCGCGGACAGCTCGTCGTCGTCGCCGACCGCGCGACGCGCGGCGCGGGGGATCAGGCCGCCTACGTCATCGATGCCATGGCGCTGCCCGGGCACACCGATCCGCTGAGCGCGCGCGGTCTCTTCGACCACCGCTACGACGCGAGCGGGACCTTTGACGTCCCCTCCGACGGGGGGATCCACCGCATTCCGATCCGCGCGGCCGAGGGCCCCTCGCGCGTGCACCACACCACCGTGCCCGCGCTCGGTCCCGAGGTCTATCGCGAGGCGCTCTTCGCGAACCCGTTCACCGGGCCGCTCCTCGCCGGACCGATCGAGGTCTACCTCGACGGCACGCTGCTCACCACCACGCCGCTCGGCGCCACCGACCGCGGCGGGGAGATGCGGGTCGGCATGGGCGTCGACGATCGCTTCAAGGTGGCGCGCAACGTGCGCACCAGCGAGGAGGCCGTCGGTCTCATCGGAGGGAGCCTGGCGGTAACGAACCACGTGACCATCGAGATCACCGCCGCGCTTCGCGACCCCGTGTCAATCACGGTGCTCGAACGCGTCCCCGTCACCGACGAGAAGGCGCTGCAGGTCGAGCT
>JAYTBL010000364.1:0-4506 GCA_043736975.1 Polyangiaceae bacterium | reverse complement strand
ACGATCCGACCGATCCCTTGATCGTAGCGCCCGGCTCCGGGTACGCGAGGCGCATGCGGATGGTGCCCGCGACGCCGAAGTCGCCCTGACGCGGATCGTAGGTGCCCGGCGTCGACGTGATGTCGCGGATCACCTCCGGCATCACGAAGTGGAGATCGGCGTAGCCCTGACCGTGGACGTTCGAGACCTCGTTGATGGGGATTCCGCCGACCCACAGCTCGACGTCCTGACCGTGCACGGCGTCGAAGCCACGCATGAAGATCTGGTGCGCCTTGCCCTCGCCGCTGTGCTGCGTGACGAAGACGCCAGGGACGACGTTGAGCGTGTCGCTCGCGGTGCGGTGCGGTGCGGCCATGATGACCTCGCGGCCGCGTACCACCTCGGACGCGCTGCGCGGCGGAGCCGTCCCGGTCACCCGGACGGTATCGACCTTCGCGGGCGGGGAGGCGTTTGGAGAGGTCTGCGGATCGGTCGCGGCGCTGGGCGCCACCGTGGCCGTCCCGGGCGCCGGAGAGGGCGGTGAAGCTTGCACCCCCGACGCAGGCAGCGAGACCCCGACGAACCGGACCACGCTGCGGACGCGCGAGGCGACGGGCTTGCCGTCGCGCATTGCCGGCTCGAACGTCCACGCCTTCACGCCCTCCACGGCGGCGGCGTCGAAATCGGGGCTGACGCTGCTCTCGACCGACGCGGCGGCGACCCGTCCGTCCTCGGCGACCGTGATCACCACGGGCACGACGACGTCGTGCGTGTCCCGCTTGCCCGTGGGCCACGCGGGCGCGGGCTGGCTCTTGGGCCGGGGCGGGACGATGTCGTGCGCGTGCGCCGGAGGCGATACCCCAGTGACCATGCCCGCGACGACGACTCCGGCGAGCATGCGTCGGGCGATCATCGCCCGTGTTCGTAGCATGAACTGAAGGAAACGTGCTACGCCGGGAGGCCGCGGGACATAGCAGGAGCGTAGCGATTCGGAGGTCATCGTCGATGATTTACGCGGATAGGCCCCCCCTGGATCGGAAAAGGTTCGGAGTAGCAAGGCGCGATCCGACGACCCCCGCCGCACGTAGCATCCCCGGAGGATGGAACATGCTGGACCACGCGATCGCTCGTCACGCCCTGCTCGGCGCTCTTCTCACGTTGGCCTCCCTCACCGGTGCGTGCGCGTCGCCCGCCGCGGCCTCCCCCGCCACCACCGTCACCGCCGGTCAGCCCGCGCCGCACGCCCACAACCCCGGCGACCACAACCACGCCAAGGGCAAGATGCTCATGGCGACGGACGGGACCTACGACGCGCTCCTCACCGCGCACCTCTCGGCGAAAGACGGCAACGAGCTCGACATCTTCGTAGAGAACAAGGACGGCCCGTTCGCGCTCAAGGCGACGACGATGGTGGCGACGGCGCGCGGCGTCGGGGAGAAGCACGACGTCGCGTTCGCGTGCGCGCCTGCGAACGAGCGGCCCGCGAACGAGGCCGAAGGGACGTGCTCCCACTACGTCGCGAAGGCGCCCTGGTTGCGCGTGGGCGAGGTGCTGCGCGTCGAGACCAGCCTCCCGGTCGGCGACAAGCCGGTCCCGATGATCTGGCGCGACTTCGAGGCCCGGAGGTATGCGCACCACGAGGAGTGAGCCTCCCGGAAGAGCCGCGTTCTGACATCGATCAAGAAGGACTGAGCGTCACGGGGAGGTTGCCTCGACGCTCATGCGACTCTGGGGAGCGGGCTCGGCGTGTCGCGGCGGGCGCCGGCTTTCTTTCCGCCAGACGGTCCAGATCCTTCACTGTGGACGGCGGCGTCGTGAAGGACCTGAACCATTCCTGCGAGTCACTCGCCGCTTTCAGTGACACCGTGAAGGATCTGAACCGTTTCTGCGACCCGCTCGCGCGCGAGCCGATCACCATTCGCATCCGTGGTCGACGGCTCCCTGGGCCGCATGCTGCAGCTCACGACACGCGCTCCTGCCCGACGTCGTATGCTTCGCGGTGGGCAGCTTGACCCCCGCGAGCAACGTGAACCGCCGGTTGATGGTCGACGGCACGCTTCGCCACGCCACGTAGGAGCCGCGCACCTCGGCATCCCCGACGCCGTTCGCAGCACTCTCGCCCGAGGCCCGAGATGGATCCGTCGCGAGCTCGATCGAGCGCCGGAGCAGCGGTACGTCCGCCCCCAGCAGCGCGTCGCGCCCGATCGCCATCGCGAACCCGGGCTGCGCCCGCAGCTCCGCCACCCGCAGCGCCCGGTCCCGCGTCTCGAATGAAGCCGCGCGCAGCTCGAGGGTTGCGCGCTTCCGTCCGTCGAACGGGACCTCCGCGCCGTTGGTGGGGAGCGTTTGTTCGGCCGCGCCGCAGACGGCGCAGGCCAGGACCAGCGAAGAGAAGAGGGCCATGTCCTCGTGAGTGCAGGCGGCCCCACCGTTTTACGATGGTCGTGCGCTTTCCTTGGACCGGCGATCTTGCCTTGCACCCGGACCACCAGCGGAAGGGGGTGGGGCGCGGGCTCGTCGACTTCCTTCGACGAGCGGGACGCGATGCAAATCACGACGACGTGTTCGTCCCCGCCGACGACGATGAGCCCTGGGGATGAAGCCCAGCCGCTGCACGAAAATCGTGCGCTTTCCTTGCACCCGTCGGCGTGCGACAAACATAGAGGATGCGGGTGAGCGCCAGGCAGCGTCAGTGGCTCTCCGGCATCGCGCTGCCGCTCTTCGCGGGCGCCGTGGTCCTCGCCGCCTGCTCGCCGTCGAAGTCCGATCCGCCCGTCATGCTCACCACCGCGCAGCTCCAGGATCCGAACAGCTGCCTCCCCTGCCACGCCGACGCGTTCCGCGAGTGGTCGGGCAGCATGCACGCCTACGCCAGCGAGGACCCGGTCTTCGTCGCCATGAACAAGCGCATGCAGCGCGAGACCAACGGCGCGGCCGGCTCGCTCTGCGTCGGCTGCCACGCGCCGCTGGCCCTGCGACTCGGCCTGACCAAGGACGGCCTCAACCTCGCGGACCTGTCGCCTTCGGTGAAGGGCGTGACCTGTTACTTCTGCCACTCGGTCGACGCCGTGGAGGGCAGCCACAACAACCCGCTCCGCCTCGCGAGCGACGGCGTGATGCGCGGCGGCATCGGCGATCCCGTGCCCGCCCCCCACGGCGCCGCCTCCTCGGAGCTCCACGACCGCGAGCAGCAGAAGTCGTCCTCGATGTGCGGCACCTGCCACGACATCGTCACCCCCGCCGGCGCCCACATCGAGCGCACCTTCGACGAGTGGAAGGCCTCGCTCTACGCGAAGCCCGGGCAGCTGTCGTGCGGCAAGTGCCACATGGACGGCCGCGACGGACCGGCCGCCAAGGTCGACGGCGCCCCCGTGCGCCGCCTCCACGATCACTCGATGCCCGCCGTCGACATCGCGCTCACCCCGTTCGCCGAGGCCGAGGCGCAACGTAACGGGGTGCAGAGGCTCCTCGACGCCACGCTCCTCACGAAGCTGTGCGTGAAGCAGAGCCCGCAGGGCGTGGTCGCCGAGGTCACGCTCGACAACGCCTTCGCGGGGCACAGCTTTCCGAGCGGGGCCGCCGCCGAGCGGCGCGCGTGGCTCGAGCTGATCGGCTACCGCGCAGGCGCGCAGGTCTACGCGACCGGCGTCGTGCCCGACCGCAAGGCGGTCGCGAGCATCACGGATCCGAACCTGTGGCTGCTGCGCGACAAGCTCTTCGACGCTGCCGGCAAGGAGACGCACATGTTCTGGCAGACCGCGCGCTACGAGACCAATCTCCTCACGGCGGCGGTCACCGCCGACCCGACCGACCCGGCGTTCTTCCACTCCGTGACCAAGACGTTCGTGCTGCCGGTCCCCGCGCCCGATCGCGTCACGATGCGCGTCCGCATGCGTCCCATGGACTTCGAGCTGCTCGACGATCTCGTCGCCACCAAGGACCTCGATCCCGCGGTGCTCGATCGCCTGCCGACCTACGAGCTCGGCGGGGCGACGCGCGAGTGGACGAGCGCCGGCGGCTTCCGCTGCCTCGAGTGAGGCTCGGCGGGTGACGGTCAGCCGTCGATGCAGAAGGAGAACGCCACGTCCTGCGCGGCGACGTTAGGAAGCTGGATCGTGACCGTGAGGCGCCAGAGGCCCGGCATCGGGTAGTAGAGGTTCGTCACGTCGTAGACCCCGCCGCCCTTGGCGGTGACGGTCGGCTTCACGGCGCTGCCGTGCCCATGGTCGGGCATGAAGGGCGCTATCGAGAGCGTCGCGCCATCGAGCGGCTGGCCCCCGGCGTCGAGCAGCTGCAGCGTGAGCGCGTTCGTGAGCTTCGCGGGCGGCGCGGGGGTCGCGCTCATGATCTTCACGGAGAGCGCAGCGGCGGTCTGCTTCGCGAGGCCCGCCGTGTAGACGTCCTTGCGGCCGTCCTGCGCGCAGGCGCTCGTGCTGCCGCCGCTCGTTCCAGGGTCGCTGCCGCCATCGCTGGTGCTGCACGCGAGGACGGTGAGGACGGTGAGGACGGTGAGGACGGTGAGGACGG
>JAYTBL010000363.1:0-21481 GCA_043736975.1 Polyangiaceae bacterium | reverse complement strand
GAGCGTAACGCACGCGCGGCCCCGGTGATTCCGCCGCGCGCGGCAGAGCTCGCTTCTTCAGCGGCCCAGCGCGATCTCCTTCTCGAGGAGCTGGTCGGCCTGCTGGGTGAAGGCCACGAACCTCGCGTATTCCGCGCCCGCTTGCACGCGGCCGGCCGGGATGTCGACGACGCGCCGGAGCATGATCGAGCGGCCTTCGACCGCATCCTTCACCGTGACCGAGCGATCGCCGTCGCGGAGCTCACCGCCCGGGATGGTCGAGGGCAGCTTGTACGACTCGGGCGGGACGATCTCGAACTTCACCTCGACGTGCGATGACGAGGCGAGGAGCAGCGGCGTCTGACGCGTGGCGAGCGAGGCGACCTGCGCGATGTTCACCGGGAAGAGCGCCTTCAGCACCACCTTGCCGCCCACGGGCCGCGCGATCTGCGGGATGTCCGCCTTGATCCGCAGGACCAGCGGCGCCCCGAGATCCTCGGCGTTCTCGATCTTGAGGTCCCGCAGGCGGGCGCCGGGGAGGTTCGCCGCGAGCAGGCGCGTCTCGACGAACTCGTTGCGCTTGGACTCGGGGACGCGGTCGAACACCGCGCGCAGGCCGATGCCCATGCGGCCCTGGTAGCTCTGCGCGATCTCGACCGTGGCCGAGCCGTCGTCCTTCATCACCGCGCGGCCCTCCATCATGACGCCGTCGGCGGCGCCGAGCGTGGGGCTCGTGTCGCGCGGCATGCCGGGCACGAGGCGGATGGCGGGCTGTCCGCGGAGCTCCGCCGGCACGTAGCCGAACGGCGCGAACTTGTCGCGGATCACCATCCAGCGCGGACCGGATTCGGTATCGAGGCGCGCGACGACGTTGTCGTAGGTCTCGACCTCGCTCATCTTGCCGGCGGGCGGCATGGCGATGCGGCTCTTCACCAGCGCCAGCTCGGTGGGGATGCCGAGGAGGCGCACGAGGTACATGAACGCCGCCTGGCGCGAGCCGGCACGGCCGAAGATGGCGCGTCGGCCGTCGGTCTCGTTCGAGTCCTGGAGCGCCTCGCCTACCCAGCGGTAGACAGCGCGGGCGCGCTCGTCGCGCTTGGCTGCGGGAATCTTGCCAGCGATGTCGCGCGCCACCTTGCGGAGACGCGGGTCGAGCGGCGTCTCCTCGCTCGCGGCGTCGACGTAGCGGACGAGCGTCTCGTCGAGCGAGATGCCCCAGCCGATGCGGACGCTCGGCAAGAACTCACGCGGGTTCGGGCTGTCGGGCTCTTCGGCGGCGGGCGGCGACTCGTCGACGCGCCACTTGCGTTCGACGAACGTGCCCTTGTCGGCGCTCTTGGGCGGCGGGACGTTGCCCACCACCTCGATGTCGAGGTTCTTGTCCTTGGGCGTGAGGACGATGAACTCGCTGCGCCAGTAGCCCTTGTCGGCCTCGCGGAAGAACCAGTGCGGCCCGCGGTAGTGCTTGCCCTTCGCGCCCTCGCTGGGCGTGGCGGTGATGTGCTCGATCTCGAGGTAATCGCCGACCTCGAGGTGAGGCATCGTGAGCGTCTGCTTGCCGGCGACCGGATCGGGCTCGAGGATCGAGCCGTCGGGCTTGATGACGCGCAGGTTCAGCACGAGGCCGCCGGGCGGCGGCTGTTCGGCCTCCTTGGTCACGGCCTCCTGCGACTGCATGCGGAGGATCTCGTGCTCGAGCATCTCGCTCGAGCCGTCGGGGTGCACCCAGGTGGCCGCGTAGTCGAACACGCGCGCCGCTGTGCCCTCCATGTGCTTACCGCTGCGCTCCCAGGCCTCGAACTCGCGGATCACCTTGCGCCCGTCGGCGCGGTAGGGCTCGAGCAGGCTCGCGCCCTCGATGAGCTCGAGGGCCTCGCGGATCTCGAGGCCCTTGGACCCGGCCTGGAGCGCCTCGGCCAGCGCCTTGCGGAGGGCGAGCGTGTCGCCCTTCGCGTACGCGTGATCGGCGACGCGCAGGCGCGTGGCGGCGTCCTCGGGGTGCTTCACGAGCGCCTTCTGCAGCTGCTCGGCGGCGGCGCTGGGATCGCCGGAGCGCGCGAGCACGTCGGCGATGCGCGCGGCGATCTCCTTGCGATCGGGCCGGCGCTTCTCGAGGCGCCGCAGCTCGACGATCGCCGCCTTCCAGTCGCGCCGCGCGATGGCGCGATCGAGCTCGACCTCCGAATCGGGATCGAGCTTCTTCAGGCGCTCGGCGACCTTGTCGGCCTCCACCAGCGCGCCGTCCTCCTCGAGCGCGCTCACGTAGAGCGCGATGGCGTCGCGGTCGTCGGGGAAGCGCTCCGCGAGATCCTTGACCGTGCGCATGCGCTCGGCGCGCCAGCCCAGCTTGCCGTAGACGCGCGCCAGCTGCTCGGTGACCTCGGGTACGCTCGAGACGTCGCTCGCGATCTTGCGGAGCGGCTCCACCGCCTCCACGAGGCCGCGCTGCTCGGCGTCGTCGAGGACCAGCCAGGCGCGGGCGTACCAGAGCTTGGGATCGGCGGCGATGACCCGCGTGTAGAGATCCTTCTCGTTGGTTCGGCGCGTCTGCTCGGGGTAGGCGACGTCGGAGCGCGCATACTGCGCGCCGAGGAGCAGCGCGACCGCCGCGGCGTCCTTGGGCGTGACGAGCGGCTGCATCATCACCGTCGCGACGTCGTTCAGGCCGTCGACGTGCGCGGCGTGCGCGGCGAGCGCGGTGACGAGCGGGCTCGTGCCCGGGCTCTTCTCGTTCGCGAGGAAGGTGATGAGGTCGTCGATCGGGTTCGGATTGCCGAGAAGCGTGGGCCGCGAGAGGCCGTAGGGCTTGCGCGCATCGGTGTCGGTCTCGATCTTGGCCGCCGTGCCGTCGAGGTTGAGGAGGCGGACCGAGCCGGCGTCGGCGAGGACGCGGCTGAGGAGGCGATGGCGCCCCTTCCCCACGCGGACCGCGCCGCCGAAGCGCTGCCACACGCCCCACGAGCGCAGATCTCGCTCGCCGATCGGGAGATCGTCGACCCAGGTGGCGAGCGAGCCTTGCACCGCCACGAGGAGATCGCGATCGCCGGGCGTCTCGAAGTAGGTCTCGACGTAGAAGACGCCGTCCTCGGTCTTCTCGGTGGTGGTGGTGAGGCAGCGATGGCGCTCGGTCTTGAGGATGCGCGGCACCGTTCCGCGAAGGGGATCCTCTGCCCAAGACGGCGGCCAGGGCGCCTGCTCGGCGGGGTAGCTGCGGCGGCGATCGGGGGCGGCGTTCGCGCCGAAGGGCCCGGCGATGCGCAGCGCCTTCGCGCAGCCCATGCGCGTGGTGACGAGGTTGTCGTACGCGTCGCCCGTGACCTCGGTCGTGAGGAGCGCCTCGGCGGTCGACCACTCGTGCAGCTCGGCGAGCGAGCGCCACCCCACCTTGCCTGGCTTGTCGATGATGGCCAGGAGCGCGGTCTTGTTCTGCTCCCAGAGGTTCGCGACGCCGCCGCGCAGCCCCACCAGATGATGCGAGGCGAACCAGGCGGCGAGCGGCGCCGCGGGGTCTTCGCTCTTCTTCGCGAAGGTCAGCGCCTGCACGTACTCGGCGGCGGCCTTCTTCGGCTCGCCGTGCGTCTCGTCGTAGATGCCCGCGCCGAGGTTGGCGTAGAGCCCCTTGCTGCTGGCCTTGTCGATCTGCGCGCGCGCCTCGTCCGCGCTCTTCGCGGTGCCGCCGGGGGCGAGCATCTCGTCGAGCAGCCAGCGCCCGATCTTCTCTCCGTCGCCCGAGCCCTTCGCGGAGGAGCGGAGATCCTTGATGTTGACGACGGTGTTCGCCTCGGGCGCGGGCCCGCAAGCCGCGAGGCTCGCGATCGCGAGGGTCAGCGCTGCGAGGACCTTCTTCATTTGCCCACCGTGAACGTCAGGGACTGGCCGAGCTCGCGGTCGGCTTGCTCGCAGAAGGCGCGGAAGGCGGCGTACTCGGTCGCGGGGATGCGCGAGCGCGTGATGGCCACCGTGGTCTTCACGCGGACGACGTTGCCCGTGGTCTCCACGTCCACCTTGTAGAAGCCGAACTGTCCCTTGCCCTCCGCGGGATGCGGCGGCCCCAGGACCTTCGCGCCCTGCGGCAGCTTCACGATGGTCTCGTTCTCCTGGGTGGAGAGCGACTGGATGCGCACGTCGCGGCGGCGCGACGAGAGCGGCGCCCAGGTGCGGACCATGTGCTCCTTGGCGCCGACGCCGACCGTCCACGAGTCGCCGTCGCGTCTCGCGTAGCTCGGCGCGCGACCCTTTGCCTTGATCTGCACCTTCTGCTCGATGTCCTCGAGGTCGTTCGAGGTGACCTCCTTGACCTCGATGCCCGGCAGCTCGGAGGAGAGGTCCTCCTGGATGCGCGTCTTCTGCGTGGCCTTCGCGTGGTAGCGCGCGCGCCAGCTGCTCGCGGAGGCGCCGCTGACGTCGGCGCGCCAGTCGATCTGCGCCGCGCCGTCGGTGCCGATGGCGGCCTCGACGTGCTTCGACGACGTGCTGTCGGCGGCGGTGGGCTCGGGCAGGTGCACGAGCTTCGGCTTGCCCTCGTTGACCTGCAGCGCGAGCGACCCGCGATCCATCGCCGGCAGCTCGTTCGAGCCGGTCCACTCGGCGGTGCCGTCGAGGTAGACGTCGATGGATGGGACGTAGGCGATGGCATGATCGAACGGCGCGAGGCTCGCGGGCTCGGTCTCGAAGTCGCCGCGGAGGCCGGTGCGCACGATCACGATCGTCGCCGGGATCCCCAGCTCCTTGAGCATGGTGACGATGAGCGTCGCCTTGTCCTTGCAGTCGCCGAAGCCGCGCGCGAAGATCTGCGCGCAGCGGTAGGGCTTGAAGCCGTGGATGCCGAACTCGAGCGCCACGTAGCGCGTGCGCTGCACGACGAAGCCGTAGACGGCGCGGATCTTGGCCCGCTCGTCGAGCGCGCCCCTCGTGATCTCGGCGACCCGCCGGCGGACCTCGTCGTCGGCGGTGAACTGATCGCGCACCAGCCCCCAGTACCAGCGCCCCATGTCGTCCCAGCTCTTGTAGGTCGACACGTGGACGTGGCCGAGCGTCTCGGTGGCGGGCGGCGAGCTCGGCTCCATATCGAGCGCCGGGACGTTCTCGGCGACGAAGCGGAAGACCTTGGTGTCGCCCTTCTCCTCGGTGGTCGACGTGAGGTTCGGGACCTTCGGCTTGTTGAAGAAGAACTGCCGCGACTTCGGGGTGATGAGCACGTACTCGGAGCGCGCGATCGGCTCGGAAGACTGCAGGTAGGTGACCTCGCCGAAGTAGTCGGCGAACGCGTTGCGCGCGGTCACGTCCTCGACGCGGTAGAGCAGCTCCACCACGTCACCCGGGTCGAGCCGCGAGAAGTGCACGTAGAAGGCGCGCGCGCTCGAGTACATCGCCATCGACGGGTTGTCGGTGGGGCCTTCGCCGCTCTCGATGGCCTCCACGACCTGGCCGTTCTTCTTGTGGACCTTCGCGCCGCGGAGCTGCACCGTCTCGGTGTCGGCCTCGAAGCCGAACGCGTACTCGCGCGCCTCGGCGGCGGCGGCGTCGGTGAGAGGCTGGAAGACGATCTGGTGGAAGCGGCTCGCGAGCCCGTTGGGAAAGACGGTCGTGACCTGGAGATCGACGAGGGTGCGACGGTTGCGCCCGTCGGTGGGCTTGTCGCGGAGCTTCAGGAACTCGGCGGCGGGGCGGGCGTACGCCTCGTCGGCGCGGGGCCGGCTCGGCTCGGTGTGCGCGACGTACTCGCGGACGTCCTTCTCCTGCGGGCGCAGCACGAGGACGCGTCGCAGGAGGCGCAGCTGCTCGTCGGCCTGTCCGCCGAGCGCATAGACGTCGGCGAGGGAGCGGAGCGTGGTCACGTCGTCCGGGGCGAGCTCGAGGGCGCGGCGGTGCATGGCGATGGCCTTGGGACGATCGCCGAGGCCCACGTAGGTGCGCGCGGCGGCGGCGAGGGCGCGGCCGCTGTCGGGGTTGGTCTCGACCAGGCGCTCCACCCAGCGCGAGGCGCTCGCGGGATCGCGGCGCGCCAGCGCGAGCTCGATGCGGTCGCCCATGACCGAGGTGTCGTCGAAGCGCAGCGCGGCATAGCGCGCGGTGAGCTCCTGCGCCTCGGTGGTGCGATCGAGATCGCGCAGCGCCGCGGCGTTCGCGCGCAGCAGCGCCACCGACCGCGGACGCCGCGCGAGCGTGGCATCGAGGCGCGAGAGCGCGGTCTCGCGGAGGCCGGCCTCGCCGTACAGCTCCACGCGCGCGAGGCTGGCCGGGACGTTGTCGGGATCGAGCGCGAGGACCTTGTCGTAATAGGGAATGGCGTCGCGCCAGTTGGCGCCGCCGCGCGCGTGCCCGGCGCGGGCCAGGAGCACGCTGATCTTCTCCTCGAGCGTGCCGCCGCGCTTCGCGAGATCCTCGGCGCGATCGATCCAGATCGCGCGCTGGTTGCGGTTCTCGGCGAGCTCGCCGGCGAGCAGGCAGCGGGGGATGGTCCGGGCCTTGTCCGCGGCGCGGCGCGCGAGATCGCGCGCGCGCTTGTCGGCGGGATCGTCCGACGAGGTGAGCACGAGGTACCGCGCGTAGGCCTCGAGCGAGGCCGGATCATCCTGCTTGGCGAGGCGATCGAACGCCGCGACGGGCCCGGCCAGCGCGGGGGGGGCGGGCCTCTCGCCCTTGCGGAAGCGCACCGCGGAGGCCTCCTTGGCGTGCGCGAGATCGGGATCGGCCTCGAGATCCGCGTCGGGCGCGCCGCTGGGATCGGCGAGGCGCAGCGCGAACATCGGGGCGTCCTCGTCCCCGCAGATCTTCACGGTGAGGCGGTGCCAGCCCTCGCGCATGGTGAGCGTGACGCCGAAACGCTCGCTGTCCAGATCTCTGTATTTTACATCCTTCAGCACCTCCGCACCATCGAAGAAGATCTTCGACGAGCCGGCGGCGCCGAACCACACCGAGAAGGGGCGCCCGGCGGGGCCGACCTTGGCGCCGCGTCGATCGCGCACGTAGGTCGTGGCGTAGGCGCAGACCTTCTCTGCGGGGCGGACCATCGCGCCGAGGTCGACCCAGCCGTAGGGAAAGACGTCGGGCGTGACGCGGTTGGTGACCGCGCGCTCCTTGCCTTCGTAGGTGCGGGCCATGATCAGCGGATCGGCGAGCTCGTCCTCGGGGCCGAACGAGCGATCGAGCCCGCCCTTGCCCTCGTTGTCGAAGGGACCGGCCACCACCCAGCGCCCCACGAAGCCGAGCGCGCTGATGCGCGCCTTCGCGCCCGCGAGATCGCCGCGGCGCCGCCGGGCATACGCCTCGAGGAGCCCGGCATACGCGCGCAGCGGCGGCGTGAGCCGGGTCTCGCCCGCGAGCGCGGTCAGCGCCTCCTCGACCTCCGCGGGGTCGCTCTGGTCCCACTCCGCCCAGAGCTGGCGGAGCGGCACGTACCCGAGCGGCATCCCGCCGCGGACGATGTCGTCCGTGAGCTTGGTGATGCGCGGCAGCCGCTGGCCGACGTCGGCCTCGGCCCGCCGTGGGACGCTCGGCCCCACCACCACGAACAAGACGAGGCCCAGGAGCCCGAGAAAGGAGAGGGCGCTTCTCGAGGCCCGTCGGCGGTGCGGCACGCGGAGGTTCTCCGCCGCTGACGGCCGCGAGTCAAGCAGAGCAGCCGGGAGCCTTCTCCCGGTAGCCCAGCCTGGTGTATCAACGGGGTGGTGACATCCGCGCTCGAGACCCCCACCCCCTCCGCCGGCGGCAAGGCGAAGCGAAAGTCGCTCTTGCGGGGCCTCGTCAAGACCGTCCGGCCTCATCAGTGGGTGAAGAACGTCTTCGTCCTCGCGCCGATCGTCTTCGACCGCGACCTCATCTCGCGCACCACGGGCGGCGATCTCTCGCTGAACCTGCGCGTCACCGGGATGGCGCTCCTCGGGACCATCGTGTTCTGTCTGCTGGCCGGCGCGGTCTACACCATCAACGATCTGGTCGACGTCGAGGCGGACCAAGTCCACCCGGTGAAGCGCAACCGGCCCATCGCCAGCGGCGTCGTGCCGTTGAACTTCGCGTGGCCGTTCGCGCTCGGCCTCGTCGCCATCGCGCTCACGCTCTCGTTCTTCGGGCTGAACTGGATGTTCGCCTGCGTGGCGGGGCTCTACTTCGTGGAGAACATCGCCTACAGCTTCAAGCTGAAGAAGGTCGCGTTCCTCGACGTCGGGCTCATCGCCTTCGGCTTCGTGCTCCGCGTGTATGCAGGCGGGCTCGCCACCAACATCAAGGTGAGCGGGTACATGCTGGCCTGCACCGCGCTGCTGGCGCTGTTCCTCGGCTTCGGCAAGCGCCGTCATGAGCTCGAGGGGGAGCACGCGGGCAAGCAGCGCTCGGCGCTCGAGGCTTATTCCAAGGCCTCGCTCACCGCGGCGCTCGCGCTCACGGGCGTCGCCACCGCGGTCACGTACATCGCCTACACGCTCGACGCGCAGACGCAGCTCTTCTTCCAGACCAGCTACCTGTGGCTGACGGCGCCCTTCGTGGTGTTCGGCATCTTGCGCTTCTTGATGCTCGTCTCGGGCCGCGCCGGCGCGGGCCTGAAGAGCGAGAGCCCAACGCAGGAGATGCTGAGCGACGTACCGTTCGTGCTGAACCTGGTCGCGTGGTGCGTGGTGGTCGTCGCCATCGTCTACCGCCTCCGCCCCGGCTGAGCGAGAGCCCCCGTCAGGGCATGTCAGGCGCCGTCATTTGTGAGCCGACCTCGCGCGACGCATTGCTCATGGCATGCACTTGCGTGTTGCCGATCGGCGAGGGGGCCTCGCGACCTTCGTGCTCGCCGGGGTCATCGCCGGGGCGGTGTCCTGGGCCGCGGGACAGTCGCAGAACTTCGACGTGTTTCGCGCGGCCGCGCACGCGCTGGTCGAGGGTGACGACCTCTACACGCTGAACGCCGCCGACTACTTCAAGTACAGCCCCACCTTCGCCCTCCTCTTCGTGCCCTTCACCTGGGGGCCGGGCTGGCTCCTCGCGCCGCTCTGGAGCGCGCTCAACTTCGGGCTCGCGGGCTGGGGTCTCGACCGCCTCTTCGCGCACGACGAGCGGAAGAAGCGCGTCGCGCAGGTCGTCGCGCTTGCCGGTGTCGTGGTCGCGACCGACGGCGACCAGAGCAACCTGCTCGTCGCCGGCGCCATCCTCCTCGCGTTCGTCGCCTACGAGAAGGGACACCTGCGCCTCGCCGCGCACCTCCTGGCGGCGGCGACGCTGGTGAAGATCTTCCCGGTAGCGTTCGCCGGGCTCGCGCTGTTCCTGCCGCGAGCGCAGCGTCGGCCCGCGCTCACCGCGCTGGCGGGCGCGCTCTTCACGTGGATCGCGCTGCCGCTGATCCTGATCGAGCCCGCGGAGATCCTCGCGCAGTACGCCTCCTGGAACACGCTGCTCGGTCGCGATCACGGCAACCACGGCTGGTCGGTCATGAGCCTCTTCCAGGATGGGCTCGGCCTCCGCTGGAGCACCGCGCCGCTGCAGATCTTCGGTCTCGCGCTCCAGGCGTTCCCGCTCGTGATGGGCGTACGCTTCGGCACCGATCGCGCGTGGCGCCGCACCGTCGTGAGCTCGCTGCTGTGCTTCTCGGTGCTGTTCAACCATCGCGCCGAGTACGCGACCTTCGCGATCTCCGCGGTGGGCGTGGGCATCTGGTACGCGAGCAGCGACGCGCCGCCCTCGCCGTGGCGCCGCGTGCTCGTGGTGCTCGCGATCGTCGCGCCGGGGCCCTTCTTCACGCACGCGAACGTGGGTGCGTCGGGGATCGCCTCGTTCCTCTCGGCGCACCGCCTGTTCCATCCGCTGCGGGTGCTGCCGCTGCTGGTCGTGTGGGGCGCGATGCAGCACGAGCTGCTGGCCCGGTTCTTCGAGGTTCGAGTGCGCGTGAGGCCGCTTGTCGGAGGACGTGAGCATGCACCGTAGACTCGTCGTGTGGATCGTGGATGCGGCGTCACGCTCGCCCTACCTGGTGCTGGCGCTGGCGCTGGCGTCGATGCTCGCGTTCGCTGGCTGCGCGCGCCGCCTCGAGGTGCGCTCCGACCTCCTCGAGCTCCTGCCGCGGGACAGCCCGGGCGTCCGCGCCTTCGAGCACCAGCTCGGTCGCGTGGGCGGCGGCTCGACGCTGATCGCCATCGTCGAGTCGCCGGACCGGCAGGAGAACGAGCGCTTCATCGACGAGCTCGGCGCGGCGCTGGCGAAGGTGAAGGCCGACGCCAAGGACTGCCCGAAGGAGGCGAGGTCCGCTGCCTGCCCGGGGCGCCTCATCGCGTACACCGAGGTCAGCACGAAGGACGTGCGCTCGTTCTACGAGACGAACAAGTGGCTCTACGCCGACGTCGCCGAGCTCCGGAGCGCGGACGACGACCTCGACCACGCCATCGCGCGCCAGAGCGGCCTGGTCGACGACCTCGACGCGCCCGCGCCCTCGTCTTCGCCCTCGTCTTCGAGCGGCCTCGGCCTCGAACCGCACCTCGACCGCTGGGAGACCCACGCCGCGCAGCAGGACTCGTTCCCCTCGGGCTACTTCGCGGTCGCCGACGGCACCATGCTCGGCCTGCGCGTCATCTCCAACACCACGCTCGGCGACGGCGACGGTGACGTCTTGCTGGCCGTGGTCCAGCACCTCGTCGCCCAGCAGAAGGCCAAGGCCTCGCCCGCGCTGAAGGTGGGGATGACCGGCGATATCGCGAGCGCGTCCGACGAGAAGAAGGCGCTGGTGAGCGACGCCGCGTGGGCCACCGCGTCTGCGTTCCTCGTGATCCTGATCGCGCTCGTCTTCTATTACCGCTCGGCGTGGGCGCTGGTGGTGATCGCGCTCCCCGCGCTGTTCGGGATCACCGCCGCCTACGGCTTCGCGGCGGTGGCGTTCGGGTACGTGAACACCTGCGGCGTGTTCCTCGGCGCCATCATCCTCGGCAATGGCATCAACTACCCGATCGTCCTCCTCTCGCGGTACCGCGAGTTCGTGGCGCGGGGCATCGCGCCCTCCGAGGCGCTGCGCATCGCGGTCCTGAACGCGCTGCGGGCCGAGCTGGTCGGGGCGTGCGTGGCGTCGATCGCGTACGGCTCGCTGATCGCCACCCGCTTCCGCGGCTTCAACCAGTTCGGCGCGATCGGCTTCGTGGGCATGCTCGCGGTGTGGGTCTCGATCGTCCCGCTCGTCCCGGCGCTGGTGGTGATCGGCGAGCGGCTCCAGCGCCGCCTGCCCGCGCGCCTCCGGCCGCAGCCCGCGGTGCTGCGCGAGGAGCGCAGCGCGAAGCGCTCTCCGCTCGCGTGGATCGGCAGGCTCACCACCACCCATCCCTGGCCGTTCATCGCCGCGGGCGTGCTGCTGGTCACGGCGTCGATCGCGACCGCCTCGTCGTACGTGCGCGATCCGTGGGAGTACGACCTCGGCAAGCTCGGCTCGAAGAGCTCCGATCAGACCGGGGCAGGGGAGTGGTCCAACAAGGCGAACGCCGTGTTCGGCGGCAAGATGAACATCGCGGGCGCGCGCATGCTCGCCGACGCGCCGGAGCAGGTCCCCGCGCTGAAGAAGAAGATCCTCGAGAACGACGCCGCCGACCCGGTCGGCTCGATGATCGCCGAGGTCACCACCCTCGACGACGTCCTCCCCGGCACCCTCGCGCAGCAGGAGGAGAAGCTCGAAGTCCTCGCGCGCATCCGCGATCGCCTCACCCCGCGCGTGCTCGCCGAGCTCGACGATCGCGAACGCGCCTCGGCCCTGCGCTCACGGCCGCCGGAGAGCCTGCGCGTGCTCGTCGCCGCCGACCTCCCCGCGCTGCTCCTGCGGCGCTTCACCGAGGCGGACGGCCGCGTGGGGACGGTCTTCTACGTGAAGCCGCGCAACGAGGTGGTCTTCGCCGACGGCCACAACCACCTGCGCTTCTCGCGCACCACCGACAACCTCCAGTTGCCCGACGGCAAGACCGTCATGACCGCGAGCCGATCCACCATCTTCGCGGAGATGCTGGAGAGCATTCGCCGTGACGGACCGATCGCCTCCGGGGTCGCGCTCTTCGCGGTCGTCGCGGTGGTGATCGTCGCGTCGCGCGGCGGTCGCTCGGTGG
The DNA here is from genome assembly GCA_043736975.1 of Polyangiaceae bacterium. Classification (GTDB taxonomy): domain Bacteria; phylum Myxococcota_A; class Polyangia; order Polyangiales; family Polyangiaceae; genus Labilithrix. The sequence continues at coordinate 9,452 of JAYTBL010000363.1, read as the reverse complement.
CGGCGGTGCTGGGCGCGCTCGGCATCGGCGTCGCGGTGCTGCTGGGCTGGGCGGCCCTCTTCGACGTCCGCATCAACTACGTGAACTTCATCGCCCTCCCCATCACGCTCGGCATCGGCTGCGAGTACCCGTTCAACATCGCCGACCGCGCCCGCCTCCTCGACGGGAACGCCAGCGAGGCGGTGCGGCGCTCCGCCGGGGCGGTCCTCATGTGCAGCTTCACCACCGTGGTGGGGTACGGATCGCTGATCTTCTCAGATTTTCAAGCCCTCGAGGGCTTCGGCAAGCTCGCGGTGGTAGGCGAGGTGGGCTGCGTATTCGGAGCGGTGTTCTTCGTGCCGGCGCTCCTCGCGGCGCTCGGGTCGGTCGCGCGATTCCGTACCTTCGGGGCTCGCGCCGCGCGGAGGACCGAATAGCATCGAGGACGATCGGCATGTCGCGCTCGTCCCAGACCTCCCTCGCCCGTACGCTCCCTCCGCTGCTCGAGCCGCTGTTCGGGCGCGAGGAGGACATCCGCGCGGCCGTCGCGCTGTTCGCCGAAGGGCGGCGCATCGTCACGCTGGTCGGCCCGGGCGGCATCGGCAAGACGCAGCTCGCGCACGAGGTGGCGCGGCGCGCCTCGGCAGATCTCGCCGGTGGCGGCCTCCTCTGCGAGCTGGGCGACGTGCACGACCTCGAGACGCTCCTGCGCGTGCTCGCGAAGACCGCCGCGCTCGGCCAGCTGCCCTCCTCCGCGCGCGACGCCTCGTGCAGCGCCGCGGTGGAGGCGGTGTCGAAACGCCTCGGCACGCGCGCCGAGACCCTCATCGTGCTCGACGACGCCGACGGCGTGATCGAGGCTGCCGCGCGCATCGTGCGCGCGTCGGTCGACGCGGGCGACGGCCCGCGCTTCATCGTGACCTCGCGCGAGGTGCTCGGCATCGAAGGCGAGCGGGTGATCGAGGTCGCGCCGCTCGGTCGCGAGGCGGCGCTCGCGATGTTCGAGGATCGCGCGGACGGCGGCTCGTGGAAGCCCGCCGAGCTCGACGCGCTCGTCGATCAGCTCGACGGGCTTCCGCTCGCGATCGAGCTCGCGGCGCGGCGCAGCCGCCTCGTCTCGCCCGGAGATCTGCTGGCCCGCCTCGGCGAGGTGTTCCGGCTCCTCAAGACCGACCGCCGTGATGTGGCGACGCGCCACGCCACGCTCGGCGCCACCATTGCGTGGTCGCTGAACCGCCTGGATGCCGACGAGAGCCGCGCCTTCGCATGCCTGGGAGTGTTCGAGGGCACGTTCACGGTCGAGGCCTTCGAGGCGGTGGTCGGTCCGCTGCTCGCGAGCGACCCCATCGACGTCGCGCAGGCCTTGCTCCGCAAGTCCCTGGTAGCGCCCGCGCCCGCGCAGGGTTCGGCGCGCCTGACCATGCTCCGCACGCTGCGGGCGTTCGCGCGCGAGCGCTTCGCCGAGCTCGATCGCGCGGACCGCGAGGCGACCGAGGCGCGCCACGCCGCGTTCTACGTGGAGCGCGCCGAGGCCGAGGGCCCGCGCCTCTACGGGCCGGGCGCAGAGCACGCGCTCGACGTGCTCGAGTCCGAGCTGCCCAACCTGCTCCGCGCGTTCGAGCGCGAGAAGACCCGCAAGACCGAGCTCGCGGCGCGCGCGCTGGCCGCCATCACCGACGTCGTGGTGCTGCGTAACGCCGTCGATCTGCGCGGCGCGGTGTTCGCGGAGGCGCGCGCCGCCGCCGACGCCACGGGCGATCCCAAGCTGCGGGTGCGTACGCGCATCGTCGAGGCGAAGGTCCTGCTCGAGCTCGCGAACGCGGGAGGTGCCGAAGCGCTCCTGGTCGAGACGCTCGCCATCGCCGACGGCGCCCACCTCCCCGACGCCGCCGACGTGCGGCGAAGCCTGGCGTGGGCGCGCATCGCGCTGGGCCAGGCCGAGGCCGCGCTCGCGCCGCTCGAGGAGGCGCTGATCGCGCATCGCGCGCAGGACAACGTGCGCGGTGAGGCCGATGCCCTGGCGGCGCGGGGCCTCCTCCAGGGACTGCGCGGCGACATCGAGGCGGGGCATCGCGATCTCGAGAACGCGTACGCGCTGCACGTCATGGCAGGCGATCCCCTCCGCCGCGAGAAGGTCCGCGAGATGGCGCAGATGCTCGGGCTCGTGCTCGCGCCCGAAAACGAGGAGGGCACGGTCGCCGAGCGCATCGCGCGCCTCACCGCCGCGGCCGACGCGCATCACGCGAGCGGCCGCACCTGGCGCGAGACCATCGCGCGCTTCCAGCTCGAGCAGCTCGAGAGCCAGGTCGGAGACGATCGCACCTCGCATCTGCCCTCGCTCCTGCCGGCGGCGCCGAGCGCCCCGCCGTGGACGATCGGCCCCGAGGCGCGCTGGGTGCGGCCGCCCGGCGGCGAGCCGCTCGATCTCGCGCGTCACGGCTCGCTGCGCCGCGTGCTCGATGCGCTCGTCACGCGGCGGCTCGAGGAGCCCGGCGTCGCCTGGTCGGCGAGCGCGCTGCTCGAGGCGGGCTGGCCGGGCGAGAAGGTGCGCCACGAGTCGGGGATGCTGCGCGTGTACTCGGTGATCCGGCGGCTGCGCGCGCTCGGCCTGGGCGGGGCGCTGGCCACGCGCGATGATGGCTACCTCATCGACCCCGCGGTCCCGGTCCTGCGCGGATGAATCAGAACGAGACGCGCCCGAGCAGGGCGTCGCGCGCCGAGGAGGTGGGCGTCTTGGAAGTGAAGAAGAGATACGCGCCCACGCCGCCCAGCAGGACGGCGGTGCCGACCGCGATGTTCGCTACCCACGCGCTGGTGTCGGCGCTGCGCGACAGGTCGACAGCTCGCGGGTCGGAGCAGCTGCGCGATGGACACGCGGCCTCGGCATCGCGGCCGAGCGAAAGCGCGCGCAGCCCGAGAGCGGCGCCGACGCCAAGCGCCCCGGCGCTCGTGCCGAAGAGCACCAGGCTGGCGGTTCGGCGCGCCGATGACGGCGGCGGGACGGCCGCGACGAAAGCTGGGGCGACCAACGCGTCGGGCAGCTCCATCGTGACGATCTCCGCCGGGCGCGAGGTATCGTTCTCGGTCTCGTCGTCGATGGTGCCGGTGCGGAGATAGAACGTGCCGGGCTCGACCGCCTTGCTCTCGCAGCAGTCGCGCGTGCCGGCGCAGTCCTTGGTCGCGCCGGGGCGTCCTTCGGTGCAGCCGGGCTTCGGCAACACGAGGACCGGAGTGCTGGCGTCGGGGGCGGCGTCTCGGTCCGACCCACCGTCGAACGGGGGGCGGACGTCGGACGGGGCGCCCTCGGCGATGAGCTCCTTCACCTCGAGGTCTCCGAGGATCTGGCACCCCGCGGTGCCTGAGCCGGCGATGACGGCGAGCACGATGAGAGCAGCGCGCGGCCACATCCTGGGCGACGTATGACATAGGAGCCATGCGACGCAACCGGCGCATGAAGGAGCGCTTCGGCCGCCCGCGCGCGAACAACGCGATGGGTCAGCGACGCCCGAGCCGTGACTGATCCAGGATGGATCGAGGATGTCTCACCTCGACCCGTCCAACCGGTCGATTCATGATGGAGATCGAGGCGCCTTCGTGTGGCCCAAGGTGTGCTTCCTCGTGTTCGAGGGCTTCCCGCATGCTTCGATCGTTGATCTCCGCCGCCGCGATCGGCCTCGTCGCCTGCAGCGCGTCCGCCCCCGATGGTCCAAGCGAGCCGAGCCTCCCCGGCCGTCCGCAGGACGCGCCACCGGGCAACTCTCCCCCGCCGCCGGTCGCGGGCGGCGAGCCGACCGTCCGCGGCACGTTCCCCAAGGACTTCGTGTTCGGCTCCGCGATCTCGGGCTTCCAGAGCGACATGGGCTGTCCCACCATCGCCGCCGCGCAGTGCGAGGACCGCGCGTCCGACTGGTACCAGTGGATCACCACCCCGCGCATCCTCGACAACCCCCTGCTCTTCATGTCGAAGGAGCCGCCCTCGAACGGGCCTGGCTTCTACGAGCTGTACGAGAAGGATCTCGATCTCGCCTCGGGCCGAGGGGAAGCGCAGCTCGGCGGAAACGCGCTGCGCCTCTCGATCGAGTGGAGCCGCATCTTCCCCCGCGCGACCTTCGACACCAACACGCACGCCTCGCTCCAGGCGATCGCGAGCGCCGACGGCATCGCCTTCTACCATCGCCTCTTTGCGGCCATGAAGAAGCGAGGGCTCAAGCCCTTCGTCACCGTCAACCACTACAGCCTCCCGCTCTGGATCCACGACGGCAACCTGTGCAACCAGTCGCTCTCCGGCTGCATCGCGGCGCGCAAGGCAGGCTGGGCCGATCCCGATCGCGCGCGCATCGTCAACGAGATCACGAAGTACGCGGCGTTCCTCGCCAAGGAGTACGGCGGCGAGGTCGACTCCTGGGCCAGCCTCAACGAGCCGTTCTCGGCGGTGGTGGTCCCCGGCTACCTGGTCGACAGCCCGATGCGTTCGAACCCGCCCGGCCTCTCGGGCCCCTGGATGAGCGTGAGCGGCGCCAGGACCGCGGCGGCGGCGATGGTCGAGGCGCACGCGCGCATCTATGACGCCATCCACGCCTTCGACACCGTCGACGCCGATGGCGACGGGAAGAAGGCCGAGGTCGGCCTCGTCTACTCGTTCTCGAAGATCACCCCCAAGAGCACCTCGGCCGACGACGCGAAGGCCGCCGCGAACGCGCAGTACTTCTTCGAGGACATGTTCATGGACGGCATCGTCGAGGGGCGCCTCGACGAGGGATGGGACCAGGGACCGGGCCGGGCGCCGGTCCGCGCGGACCTCGCGAATCGCATCGATTTCATCGGGGTGAACTACTACTTCGGCTTCCGCGCCGAGAAGAACGCGGTGCCGATCCCGCTCTCCTTCGTCTCGCCCTTCGTGACCTTCAACATGCTCCAGCCGTTCGACGAGAGCGAGCCGCAGGGGATCTACCCGGTGCTCATGCGCCTCGCGAAGCGGTACGGCAAGCCGCTCTACGTGACCGAGACCGGAACGCCGCAGGACGACGAGGCGCGCGGCGCAGCGTGGATGGTGCGTACCGTGGCCGAGACGCGCCGCGCGATCCGCGACGGCGCCGACGTCCGCGGCTTCTTCGCGTGGTCGCTCACCGACAACTACGAGTGGAACCACGGGATGGCCATGAAGTTCGGCCTCTACGCGGTCGACGCCGACAAGCACCGTGCGATGCGCGACGCCGGACAGGTCTTCGGCGCGATGAGCAAGGCCCGCGACGTTCCGGCCGAGCTGCAAGCGAAGTACGCCTCGTTCTTCTGAGGAAGATCAGGTCTCGGGCTGCGCGACGATCAACGCGCGTGCAGCGTCGACGAACGCGTGTGCATCCGCGAGGAGCGCGCCGACTTGCTCGACCGAGACGTCCTCTGCTGCTCGGTAGTCGGCGACGTTTCGGCGCTCTTGCAGGCGGCTGAAACGCGTGAGGTGCTCGCGGTCGAGGTGGCCTGGCTCCACGAGCTTCGTGCCCAGCAGATGCTCGACGCCACGGTGGGTCCGCGGCTGCATACCGAGCCGGCCGAGCATCGCGCAGGCAGCGTGATAGACCGCATAGTAAGCTCTGCTCGCCGCGCCGTTGTAGAGCGCAACAGCCACGAGAGCCTCCGCCTCGCGCAGCGCCTGATCGGCGCGGCGGAGCTCCGCGTCCGCGTTGATGCGCTGGTTCTCCGGACTCAAAGAGCGATTCCTTCACGATCGAGATCCTCGGCCAGGATGAGCTCCCTGGCGCGGAGCTCGTCGAGCTGCGAGACCGTCAGGACGAGAGGCGAGAGCCTCACACTCGCCACCGACGCCCGCAGCACCGCATCGACGACGCAGTCGCGCTCGTGGCCGTCCACTCGATCGACGAGGATCAGAACGTCGACATCCGACTCGTCATCGTACTGACCCCGGGCATACGAGCCGAACAGGCGAACCTCCCGGAGCCTCGCGCCAAGGATCGCGTCGATGTTGTCCCGGGCGTTCGCCAGGCACCTCCAGACCTCGGCAGGCACCGCCGCGCGACGCTCATCGAGAGGAGCGAGGGGTACTGGCAATCCGAGGTCGTACTCGTTGATCGGGCGTCGCGCCGACTCGTTTGGCGGGGGACCGGCTGCGGGTTCCACGCCTCGGAGAGTACCGCGCGGCGACGCTTCTCGCCACGGGGAGTCGCGGAACGATCCTCCTCACTTCGTCTGGATGAAGAGGATGTCGTCGATCACCGTCTCGACGCCGCCGTCCTGCTCGGGGCTCGTGAAGAACGCGCCCACCAGGATCTCGGGGAGGCCGGCGCCGCCGTCGTAGCCAACGCGAGAGTCTACCTCGGTCTCGGAGGTCTGGCCGGCCTTCGTGACCTTGATGCTCGTCGTGGTGGGGCCGCCGTCGGTCCGGATCATGGTGATCGTAGCGCGCCGCCACTCGTTCTGCTCCACGTACTCCGAGCTGCCGGTGAGCGTGCCGGGAGGGTCGCTGACGTCGATGCCGTCCTTGCCGGTAGCCTTGTACACCGAGACTCCGATCACCTTGAGCGGGAGGCCGAAGCCAAGCGCTCCCAGCGCTGCGCCGTACAGCGAGCTCTTCGTCTTCACCGCGAACGCGAACGAGAGCTCGTGCTTCGACATCGCGTTGAACGCCGCGCCCCGCTCGCGGCGAAGGTAGAGCGACGCCGGCGGCTTCGCGACCGTCGCATGCAGACCGCGCGATCCCAAGCGGCCGATCCCGTCTTTGTCGGCGATCGTCCCGCCGGTCGCCTCCGAGGCGTTCCAGGCGCAGTCCGTCTCCGGCTCGAAATCGCAGCAGTAGACGAGGCCGGGGTCGCTCCGGTGATTCGCGCAGAAGCGCGCATCGGCCCCGGCATCGAGCGGCCCGTCGGGCGTCACGCTCGTGTCGGCGCTGGTATCGAAGCCCCCGTCTGGCGGCCCGTCGCCGTCGCGCCCGCCCTCCGCCCCGGCGCTCGCCTGAAGGGTGTAGTCTGCATCCAGTCCGGCGAGCAGGCTGCAGGCCGCGAGCGCCGCTCCCGCCCCCGCCGCCGCCAGCGCGAGGATGCGCCTCGGACGCGCCATCAAAACGTCCCTCGCAGCGCGCCGCCGGTGGGGCCGAGGCTGACCGCGACCGACGAGCTCGCCGCCGGCTTGCCGAGCAGTAGCCCGTAGAGGCCGACGCCCGCGCCCACTCCGCCGACGATGAACCCGATGGTGGAGACGGTCGCGAGCGTGCGCCCGGAGTCGACGGCCTCGATCCCCGCCGGGGTACACCGCTCGTTGGGGCATGCGTCCCTCGCGGTGCTCGCCTTGCCGAACGCGAGGATGCCGGTGACCGTGCCCACGCCTACGCCGGCGATCGCGGTCCCGAAGCCCACGAAGACCAGCGGGCTCATGCCGCGCGGCTCCCGCTCCGCGCCCGGTGCCCCCGAGGCCGCGGGCTTCTCGATCTTCACCGCTCCCAACTTCAGGTCGACGCGCTTGGTCTCGCCCTCGGCGAGCGTCACAATCTCGGTGCGATCCTCGTGGCCCTTCGCGTGGACCACGAGCGTGTGCGCGCCGGGGTTCACGGGCAGCGCAATGCCCATCGACGCCGCGCCGAGCGCCACGCCGTCGCGCGTCACCTCGAGGTCGGCCGGTGCGCCGGGCACGGCCACGGTGAGCTTCGGGAGCCGCGGCTCGAGCGCCTTGGCGCGCTTCTCGGCCTCCTCCTCGATCCCGGCGTTGCCCTCGGCCTGGGCGCGGGCGCGCGCCTCGACCCAGTGCCCGAGCGCGTCGGCGAGGCGGCTGGTCTTCTCCTCGCAGCTCGCGAGGTTGATGAGCGTGATGGCCTTCACGTCGAGCTTCAAGCTCTCCACGAAGTGCGGGATCGCCGCCTCGCACTTGCCATCCTGCGCCAGCTGGTAGCCGAGCTTCACCTGCTCGCGGGCGGCGACGGGATCGCCGGCGCGGGCCGCAGAGCTCGAGCCGAGCCCCAACGCGACCACCGAGGCGAACGCGAAGGCGCGAGCCACGGGAGGATGCCTCATGCGCGAAATCCTACCGGACGCGCGCCAAAAAGATCCCTTTCTCCGCGGTGGCACGTGCCTGTCGCCCGTGTGTCAGAAGGGTTTGTAGAGATCCGCGCTGGACGCCGCGGGCGGCGTCGCGCGCTTCGCGCTCGGCTTGGGCGCGGGACCAACGGCTTTCGCGGTGGTGGGCAGAGACGGCGTGGCCGGCGCCGGCGCTGGGACGCCGGTGGTCGCGGGCTTCGCGAGGTCCGCGGCGCCTCCGAACGCGGAGAGCGCGCTGTCGGGCGTGTCGAGCGAGGGCGGCAGCAGCGGCGGGGGCCCCGGATCGGGCGCCGCCGCCGCGGGGCGCGCGCGCGCCGACTCGTGCGCGAAGGTCCAGATGCCGAAGCTCATCGCGCTCGCGATGAGCAGCACGGCGACCACCGTGGAGACGAACACCGCGCGGCGCGAGCCGTATTCGGACGGATGGGGCTCGCCGGTGAGCGACATCCCGGTCTCGCGCTCGCGCAGACCGGACTTGTCGGAGTCGCGCCGGCCGACGAGGGTCGGGAACTCACTCGCCGGCGACCGCGGCGGCGGCGTGGAGGTCGTGCCCATCGGCCGACCGGGGTCGAGGCGCACGCGCCAGAGTTCCTGTCGCATCTCGGTGGCCGAGGTCCAACGCTCCTTCTTCTCGAAGCGCAGCGCGCGCCCCACCAGCGTCTCGACGTTCGCGGGGACCCCCGGCAGCACGCGCGCCACCGAGCGCGCATGGAGCGTCGCGGCCTTCACGAGGTGCTCCGAGGAGCTCTCTGCGACGTGCACGAGCTCGCCCGAGAGCAGCGTGAACATCGTCGCGCCGACTGCCCAGAGATCGGTCTGCTTGTCGATCTCCTTCGGCTTGGAGAGCGCCTGTTCGGGGGGCATGAACGCAGGGGTGCCGATCATCTGGCCGGTCTTGGTCGCCGTGGCCGCGCCGTGCTGATCGAGGATCCGCGCGATGCCGAAGTCGAGGACCTTCACGTCCCCGTCCTTCGTGAGGAACACGTTCGACGGCTTGATGTCGCGGTGGACGATCTGCTTGTCGTGCGCGAGCTCCAGCACCTCGAGCAGGCGATCGACGTACCCCAGCACCTCGTCGACGGCGAGCCGCCCGCCGAGCCGGACGCGCCGCTCCTCCAGGGTCTCCCCCTCCAGCAGCTCGAGCACGAGGAACGCGACGCCGTCCTGATCGACGTCGTCGTCGAGCACGCGAACGATGCCCGGATGCTCGAGGAGGTTCGCGAGATAGGCCTCGCGCATGAAGCGCCGGGTCACGTCGCGCGACTTGCACAGGTAGTCGTGCAGCAGCTTGACTGCGACGCGGTTGCCGTTGCGATGGGTCGCCCGGTACACCACCGCGGTGCCCCCCACGCCCACGACCTCGTCGAGGCGATACTTGCCGCACAACGTCTGCCCAAGACGATCTCGGGCTGATGCGTAGGCAACGTCCATCAG